>MHBQ01000092.1:0-34129 GCA_001803315.1 Lentisphaerae bacterium RIFOXYC12_FULL_60_16 | reverse complement strand
GCAAACTTTCACAGCGAGAGTAACAGAGCCCGGCAACGGTGGACTTACGATTCCACCTCGGGGCCCGGAAACATCATGGCCATGCTGAATTCCTCCTGGAACTCAGGATCCAGCGACAGGTCCACATGCCGGGTTTCCCGTACAACCTGTTCGGCACGCGTCCATTCATCCGCCGCCAGCAACGCCCGTTTGGCGCCCAGTGACGAGGTGTTGCCGACAAACCGGATCCTGGCCGTATCGATCGGCGGCAGCATGCCGATGCGCCGGGCATTGTTGCGCCGGATAAAATTGCCGAATCCGCCGGCCAGCAGGATGGCATGCAATGCCGACGCTTCCACCCCGGCATGGCGGAGCAGGATCATGATCCCGGCCCGGATCGCCGCATTGGCCAGCTGTAGTTCCCGGATATCACGCTGATGCAGGTAGACGGCTTCGTTGGTGCCGGTTTCATCCGGCCCTGCCAGGAGGAAATCATACTGGTCGTTGCGGGCCACCAGCCGGCGCAACAGCGCATCCGGCAACCCTGCCGGCAATTCATCCGGGCCGAGAATTCGTCCGGTCTCATCCACGATCCCGCGCCGGAGCAGATAGGCCACGGCATCGATCAACCCGGTACCGCAAATCCCGGCAGGTTTCGCGTTCCCGATCACGTTCATCTCCACATCGCCGTCGATCACGACCTTCTCGATGGCGCCCGTCGTCGCCCGCATGCCGTTGATGATCCGCGCACCTTCAAACGCCGGCCCCGCGGCAACCGACGTTGCCACCATCCGCCCCTCATGGGCCAGTACGATCTCCCCGTTGGTCCCCACATCCACCAGCAGCACCGGTCCCTCGCGCATGTCATTCAGGCGGGTGGCGATGATGCCCGCCACGGTGTCCCCCCCCACAAACCCGCCGATCTGCGGGAATACACTCACTTCCCCGGCCGGATGAATCCGCAATCCCAGGTCCGAGGCCCGCATGCGCACCCGTTCCCGGAAGACCGGCACAAACGGAATCTCGCCCAACGCGAAGGGATGAATGTTGCACAGGATCTCCTGCATGGTCGAATTCCCGGCCAGCACAGCCTCCCAGATGTCGTCGGTCGCGATGCCGGCACGCTTGGCAAGGTCATCGATCATGTCATTGACCGCATCCCGGATCGCCATATGCAACCGCTCCAGACCATCCGCCTCATCCCGGCACCGCCGGATGCGCGACACGACATCATCCCCGAAGGCCGTCTGGGGATTCACCCGCGACACCACCCCCAGTTCCCTGCCATCGCACAGGTTGATCAAGGTACCCACCAGGGTGGTGGAACCGATATCAAACGCCAGGCCATAGCACCGTCCGGTCGTGTCACCCGGCTCCACGTCGATGACATGATCCCCCACCCGTGCCGCCGTCACCGTGAAATCATGCTGCCGCAAGGCCAGGGGCAATGCCTGCAAGGCGTGGATACCAATCCGCAGCCCGCCCCCCAATGCCTCGTTCAGGCGTTCGGAATCCGACCGGACATCCTCACGGGTCGGAGGCGTCACCCGGACACACTGCTTGCGAACCGCCGGACGAACGTCCAGGTGGCCTCCGGCATCCGTCGCCAGGATCTTCTGGCTCGACTGGAACAGGGAGGTCTCGGGTATCTCCACCACCAGGTCCCGCTTCACCCGGCACCGGCACGCCAGGCGATACCCCCGACGGATACGGTCGGCACCCAGCACGGTATGCTCCTCATCACAACTGTCACAGGCCCCGGAAGTGACCCGTACCATGCATTTGCCGCATTTCCCGGCTCCCCCGCAGGGGGTCTCGATAATCTGCCCCGCCCGGGCAGCGGCTTCCAGAAGGATGGTTCCCTCCAGCACAAAGACACTGCGGCCGGACGGTTCAAAGGTTACCTTGCATTCTCGAGTCATAGCCTGAAACTCCATAATCCAACGGGTGTCGGCCATGCCGCGGTTGGGGGACAGGAACGGGAGCCGCCCCGGTTCCAACGGTTACCCATCCGCCACGGCGGTATGACCGGTTTCTTTTATTTCAAGTCCGGCTGATATGGCATGGTCCGGGGAGTCTGTCACGAACAAACGCAACAGGTCGCGCGGATCACCAAACACGGGGCACCGGCACGTGGCCAGCCGGCCGGCCGACTGGTGGCCTCCTGCCAGCAGCACGCATCGGGCACCCAACGCATCGGCAATGTCATAATCATGCCGGGTGTCACCCACCAGCAGCACTTCGCCGGCCGGCACACCCAGCGACTGCAACAGGTCACGCGCGACCGCCAGCTTGGACGCCGCAAAGAAATCCGCCAACCCCCGGATGGAATGGAACCGCGGGGTCACACCCAGTCGATCCGTCATCCCGAGCAGATACCCCGTCTCACACGCCGATACGATGGACATGGGGATGCCCGCCGCCTGCACGGCATCCAGCACCGGCCGGATACCCCTCCGGAGGCCACAGGCTTTCGACAGGACCAGGAAATCGTCATGATATTCACGGGCCATGGCATCCCAGTTCTCCTCCTCCATGTGGAAGCCAAAATGCGGGTATACGGCCTTGACCGGAAAACTGAACACATCCTGGTAGCGTTTGACCGTAATGGCAGGCAACCTCCGGCGCGCCATCATCCGGTTCAACGCCCCGACACACACCTCGACATCATCCAGGATCGTCCCGTTCCAATCCCAGAACACATGCCGGATCACGGGCTTTTTGCGTTTCGACATGCGCAAACTATAGCCCCCCACCCCGCCCGGATACCAGCCGATTTAACATCATCCCGCTTCGCTGGAGTGCGCCGTGTGCCGGTGAGAAGCTTCCAACTGAACACTCTCTTCTGAACACTGAACACTTCCCCTCTGCTCCCCACCTCTTCCGGACTACCGTTGCGGGCATTTGACTCGGGCCGAGTCCGCGAGGTCCGATCAAATGACCGCAACCTCCCTGGCGCGCCGTAGCCTCTGGGCGCAGGCGGCTGCTGTCCCTCTCTGCTACCTCTGCGACTCCCTGGCGCGCCATAGCTTCTGAGCGACGGCGGCTGCGTGAGATCTCCTCCCAATCCCGTCCATCTCTCATCCCATCCTGTCCATCCCGTCAAACCTTTCCTTCATCATTCAAAATTCGTCAATCGTCAATCTGCGGTTCTATCCCCTCCCATCCCGTTTTTCTTTTTCCGTGCATCCAGACGGCTCGGTAGGGACCCTGCTTCGCCAAGGCTTCGCAGGGCAGGCACCTCGCCCGCGCTCCGCACTCCCCAATCATCCAATTCCCAATCAACTAATCATCCCCCTTCCGCCTCTGAACACTTTCCCGCCCCCGCTTGTCATCCCTGGAATCTTAATTGTTGCATTGTTGTGCAACAATGCGATATGATCAACCCTATGAATAAGGAAATATTCAAGGCACGGGCGCGGGTGATGAAGGCGCTGGCATCGCCCATACGACTGGAAATCGTCGATCATCTGAGCCGCGGCGAACGGTGCATGTGCGAGTTACAACCGCTTTTCCGGATGAACAAGTCCACGCTCTCACGCCATATCGCGGCCTTGAAAAACGTGGGAATCGTGAGCGAGCGGCGTGACGGAGTCCGTATCATCCTCAAACTGGCCACCCCCTGCATCCTGAAGGTTTTCGAATGTGTAACGGGGGTGATCCGATCCGAGGCGAGGCGTACTGGAGGATTGTTAAAAGGAGTTAAGGCATGACCTCGGATAGTCGGAAAGAACTGAAGATATTGGGCTGGTTGGTCGCCCTGTTTGCCGTCCTGTATTACCTGCCGATCGAGGGCGCCCGGTTCCAGGGCGCCCTGATCGAGGCATTCAAACTGGCCAAATGGTATGCCCGGGAACATGTCCTGCTCTGCCTCGTGCCGGCCTTTTTCATCGCCGGGGCCATCGGGGTCTTCGTCAGCCAGAACGCGGTGTTGAAATATTTCGGCCCGAAAGCCTCGAAATGGCTTTCCTACTCGGTTGCTTCAGTTTCAGGCACGATCCTGGCAGTCTGCTCATGCACGGTCCTGCCCCTTTTCGGTGGTATCTATATGCGCGGCGCAGGCCTTGGGCCGGCGATTGCATTCCTCTATTCTGGCCCGGCGATCAATGTGCTGGCGATCGTGCTGACGGCACGGGTACTGGGCTGGCAATTGGGCGTGGCACGCGCCGTCGGCGCGGTGCTGTTCAGCGTGGTTATCGGTCTCTTGATGCACCTGATCTTCCTCAAGGAAGAACGCGCCAAGGCGGCGAAACCGCAGGAAGTGTTTCTGGGTGATGACGAAAAGGGCGAACGTCCGCTCTGGCAGGTGGCGCTTTATTTCTTCTCCATGGTGGGCATCCTGGTGTTTGCCAATTGGGGTACGCCCATGGAGCAGACAGGCCTTTGGTACGCCATTTTCAAAGCCAAATGGCTGGTGACAGCGCTGTTTGCGGTCCTGATGGGCTGCTGCCTGTGGCGGTTCTTCAAGGTACGACTGGCCTGGATACTCCTGGCAGCCATCCCGGCCGTGGTCCTGGCTATCGCCTTCCCGGGGTATCCGGTGGCCGCCTTCGCGGCCGGGTCGGCCGGGTTAGCCGGCCTGACATTCTTCGGCGGAACAGAACTCAACGACTGGCGGAACCAGTCCTGGGGCTTTGCCAAACAGATCCTCCCACTCCTCTTCGGCGGCGTATTGGCGGCCGGTTTCTTCCTGGGCAGCCCGGAAGGCAAGGATGCCGGGATCATTCCCAACGTCTGGATCCAGGCACTGGTGGGCGATTCGCCCGCCGCGCTGCTATCCCTGCTTTCCGGCGACGGCAGCCAGGCGCCAGGCTGGCTGGTCCTGATCTGGCCGGTCTGGACCAACCTTTTCGCCTCAATCACCGGCGCGCTGATGTATTTTGCCACGCTGACCGAAGTGCCGATCCTGCGTGGCCTGATCGACAGCGGCATGGGCCAGGGCCCCGCCCTCGCCCTCCTGCTGGCCGGCCCGGCCCTCTCACTGCCGAACATGCTGGTGATCAACGCAATCCTCGGACCGAAAAAGACACTGACCTTCGTGGGACTGGTGATAATCATGGCCACGATCTCCGGCATGGTGTTTGGATGGGTGGTTGGATAAAGGGAATGATGGAATATTGGAGGAGAGACACCGCATGAAACACATTCAGATCCTGGGAACAGGTTGTCCGAAATGCAAGGCCCTGATGGCCAATACCGAAACCGCCGTCAAGGAACTCGGCATCGAGGTGACCATCGAGAAAATCGAGAAGATTACCGATATCCTGAAGTTCGGCGTCATGGTAACACCCGCCTTGGTGGTGGATGGCCAGGTGAAGAGCGCCGGCAAACTGTTAAGCGCCGATGACATCCGGAAATTACTGGCCTAGGAGATATCCATGAAAATCCTGCAACGCATACTCACCCATGGTCTGCTGGCCTTCGCTCTCGTCACGTTGGGATTCGCCATCGGAAAGGAAACCACCCGGCGTTCCCTCGCTCCACATCTGTCGGCAACCGGCCATCCCGAATCCGGACAGGCCGTCAACCCGAAAACCGACGAACACCTGATGGTGTACTACCTGCATGCCACCGCCCGATGTACGACCTGCACCACGATTGAACAATGGGTGCGCACCTGTCTCGAACGCCGGTTTCCCGCCGAACTGGCCGCCGGCCGGATCCGCTTTCAAACCGCCGATTACCAGAAGGATGAAACACTTGCCAAGCGCTTGAATGTGGCCGCGGGAGGCGTCGTCGTGGTCCGCCGGCTTGGTGAAACCGAACTGGACCACCAGTCCCTGGACCAGATCTGGCGATTGCTGAGTGATCCCCCGGCTTTCGAACGGTATGTCGGTGATGCGGTTCAACAGGCGCTGGCCTCCTTCGACCGGACAGAAGGGACCACGCGATGACCGCGCTTGCCATCGGCACCGCTTTCTGGCTGGGGTTATTGACGGCCATCAGTCCCTGCCCGCTGGCCACCAACATCACGGCCATCTCGTTCATCGGACGGCAGGTGGGTAACCGGCGGAGGATCTGGCTTTCCGGCCTGTTGTATACCGCGGGACGTACGGTCACCTATGTTGTCCTGGGCATCCTGATCACGGCAGGCTTGCTGGCAACCGCCACGGTGTCGCGTATACTCCAGACCTACGTCAACGAATTCATTGGCCCGCCGCTGATTATAGTGGGTTTGATCCTGCTGGGATGGCTCAAATCCACACACTCCCTGAATCTTGCCGGGGAAGGCATCCAGCAAAAGGTCTCACAGGGAGGAACCGTATGGGCGTTCATTCTGGGCATCCTTTTTGCCCTGTCGTTCTGCCCCATTTCCGCCGCCTTGTTTTTTGTCGGGCTGATTCCCCTCGCCCTGGCGGAATCCTCCCGGGTGATATTGCCCCTTTGTTACGGCATCGGAACCGCTCTTCCCGTCATCGTGTTTGCCTTCCTCATTGCCGTCTCATCGGAATATCTGGGCCGGGCATTCAATTGCCTGACCCGGGTGGAGCATTGGGCCCGCGGGATCACCGGCACCCTGTTCATCCTCGCCGGCCTGTATTATTCCCTGGTGTATGTCTACGCGATCAGCGGGTTCCGGAATCCGTGACCGGTGGCCGGACATCCGTCACGCGGCCCCCACCACGGGAGGTGTATTGTCTGGCGCATTGAAGTTCACGATCCACGTTGCACCCATGCCAGCCCCGATCGCCATCCAGAGCGTGGCCATGGGGAACTCGTGATGGGCTATGGTTTAGATCGAAACAACCTTATCCGAATCCTTGATCAGTTCGTAGAGGTCCTTCATCGTGGAGAGCGGACAGAGGTCCGTGCCGTTGGAATTGCGCAATTTCAAGCACGTCCCGCATGCCAGGATCTCGCCGCCCGCGTCCACAAATGACTGCATCATCTGCTGGACGTTGAAGGGCTCCGTAGCGTGACTTTCACATTCCACGCCTTTGGCGAGCAAGAAAGCCTTGGCCTCGTCACCCGCCTTGAGGGCGAAAACTCCCAGTCGAAAGCCATTCCAGAGGGTCTCGGCATCCGTCGAATAGATCACCAGTGCCAGTTTCATGCGTTTCCCTTTCTTGCCAGGATGCCGTAATGATACGGCGGTAAATCAATGTGCTCCTTCTCGATCGTGAACCCCGTCGCTTTGATCCACCGACTGCAATCCACAGGACGCGGGCGAATCGCCAGCGGCGGCCCGCGCGGCGTCTTGGGATCGTAATTCCAGTGGATGACCGCAACGCGACCGTCCGGCACAAGGATCCGATAGGCTTCGCGAAGAAGGCGCAAAGGCTCTTCCGTATGCAGGATGTTGAATAGCATCACATAGTCCATGGATGCCACATCCAAGCCGGTCCCATCCGTCAGGAAGTCGTGCAAGTGAAGCTGTACATTGCGGACATGCTCCTGCTTCGCACAGCATCGGGACGCCTCAATCATCGTCGGCTCAACGTCGAAGGCGTGCAGCGTGCCTTGAATTCGCTTAGCCGCCGGTATCGCAAAAGTGCCGTAGCCGCAGCCGAAATCTACGGCATCTCGCACCTCGCCGGTCAAACTCATCGCGTCCAGGATAGCGACAGGATCGAAGAATGTGTTCCACATCCCGGCTTCGGGCATGCCGCTTTCCCTCACCTTCATGGCCTTACCCTCCAGGCCTGAGCCATTCTCGATATTAAACTCACGAAAGCCGTGTTGCCGTCCGCCTCCCCCTTTTCGAAGTCGTTTTCGATCATACCCATCTGGTTGGTTACACGCGCGAAACAGACCATCGGATAGCCTTTGGCCTCCGCGAGCGCATAAAGCGCCGCCGCCTCCATCTCGACCGCAAGCAGGTTTTCGGACCGTGCAAATGCAATCGCCTCCTCCGTCTCCCGAAAGGGCGCGTCCGTCGTCCATGCCCCGCCTTGCACCATGTCGGCGGAAGTGGTCAGCACACTTTGCGCAATGGCCAACGCCTTCGGTTGAATCAGGGCATACGCCGTGGGCGGCAGATAGTGGTAACTGGTTCCTTCATCGCGCAGTGCCCGATCGATGAGCACGAAGTAGGGCGGTTTTCTCGTTGGAACAATCTGCCCGGCGGAAGTCACGCTTACGAGGAAGCGACAACCTGAAGCAAAGAGTTCCTCTGCCACCAGCACGGCAAAAGATGCGCCGACGGCGCAACCGAGCACCCCGACCGTTGTCCCGTCCAAGTCGAGGTCATAAAGTTCCGTGTGAAAACAAGCCCAATACGAATTGCGTCGCGCCCCCGAGTCCCTAAGATGTCGGAACAAATCTCCATCCGGATCGAGAACGCAGATGTCCGGCACGTTGCCCTCGGGAAGGGACTTCTGCCGCCGCGCCTCGCGCAACAGGTTGACCGGGTCGAATACCGAAGGCCGGTTGCAATGTTTGTTTGCAAGAAGTGGAATCACGTTAAAACGCTCCTTATCATAGAGTCATCGGAATCCCGAAAGTTTTTCCTCCCGCCAGAAGGGCAAGCCGAAGCAGTTCCCGTCTTAACCCCAACGGCGAAAGCCACCATTTTTCAAACAGGACTCTGCCCACGTGCCATGTCCGATCCATCTTGCGAAGGCGGACATGCGGAGATGGCTCGGCAAAGAAGTTTCCGTCAGCGAATCCAGCCACGTTGCCACCGGCCTCCAAGGCACAGTAACCCATGCCTCCGAACTGGACGGCACACGACAAACCGGCGATGTCCGCCACTATACGTTGGGCAACAATCTCGGCTTGCGCATGCGCAAAAACACCAGCTTTAGGCAGCATCATGGGTACATCCGGTTTCCATCGACCAGGAATTGTGATGGTTGTGGCGTCACCGATAGCGTACACGTGCTCATGCTTTGTTCGGAGAGTGGCGCGGTCTACCGGGACCCATCCGGATTCGTTGGTGAGTCCGGCCACGCGCAAGAGCTGCGACCCGCGATGCGGCGGCACAACCGCCAGCAGATCGTAATGCACCGGCGGCTGGCCCTCGAAGATCAGTTCGCGGCTTTGGGGGTTGACCGCAGAAAGTCTATGCAGCGGGTGGAAGGCAATCTGCCTGGCAGTCAGCATCTGCTTCACCGCCTCCCCGAGCTCCGGCCCGGCGACGGGCATGGGCTGGGGCTCTGGGGTGTAAATATGGATTTCCGCGCGATCACCCACGCCACGCCGCCGCAGGAAATCGGCGATCAGCATCGCCGCTTCGTGTGGGGCGCCAGGGCATTTATAGGGCATTGCGCTCACGAGCACGATTACTTTGCCGCCTGTGAATTGGCTGAGCGCAAGATTCAGATTCTCGGCCCCTTCAAGAGTGTAGAACGTATGGAGCGCGGGCAGCCCCGGCACTATCTCCGGAGCCAGTTCGGCTCCCAGTGCTACAACAAGGTGGTCGAACGCAACCGAAAGGCCGGTCGTCGTCACGCGCCGGTTGGCGAGGTCCAGGGCGACAACCTCGGCGCATACGACTTCGATGCCGGGGCGGACAAGGTGGTGCAGATCGCGCGTAATCTGCGACCGCCGACGTTTGCCGGTCATCAGCCAGAGGAACGACGGAGCAAAGACGTGCAGCGCGTTCCTTTCCACCAATACTACTTTATGCTCACGGCCCAATCTTGCACGGAGCGAGTTGGCCGCCACGATTCCGCCGGTCCCTCCGCCCAGCACGACTACATTCTTTACAGTCATCTCGTTCCTCCTTATTCAAAATACATACCGCAGACTCGTATACACGTTGGGGCGGACGCGATGAGTTGCGAAGACGCCGCCAATGCAAGGCAGATGCGTGTTCTCCTTTTCATTGTATCCATTTTGCCGGCGCTTGGCGCAGGTAGCGTTCAGTGAAGATATCGTCTGTTAAGCCCACGTTGAAGGAAACCGATTTGAAGGTCACTTCCGTGCGGTGTCCGCTTTTCACGTTGAGCATGGTTCGCTTCATCACCATGGGAATTACGCCGCTTCCATCCCCCGATGACACGTTCTCGATCTTGTCAGCGGTAAAGACGCGTGCCAATTCATTCTGCAAGTCGTAGTATTCCTCTTTTAACGGCAAGTAAGTCGTTTTGTCGATCCACGCGATGCGTCGGACATAATCCAGCGTTTCTTTAGGCGTGCTTTGAACCACATAGCAGTCGTTGTTTCCGAGTTTCTCCTCGCGCAGCAACGTGTGCGTATCGGCGGAAATGTCGCGTCCCGAGATGTCCTCGTATGTGAAATCCGAGCCTGCGAAACTCGACCGATTGTCGCTGGCGGCAACGCGGCGGACAAGATCCACGGCGGGGATATAAATCCAGCGGTTGTCCTCTTTTTCGGGATATTTCCAGACGAGGAACGTCATCCGGCGAACGTCGGACGGTTCCCTGAAATAGAGAAAGTATTTCTGCTCGGAGCCGCCGGGCGCGTTCAGACGCAACATGGTCAGGGCGCGGGTTCTTTGTTTGCCATCGCCGGTGATAAGCTCCATGACTACGTCAGCCTTCATATCGGCGCCGGCGGCATAGAACGTCTGATGGGATTTTGCCAGAAGCACTTCGGCGTTCGTTGCGCCGGATGACGTCGGGCTCTGGGCCCATGCGGCGGTCGCGATCAGTGACAGCCCCAGGATGATAGCTAATCGTGTATTCATAGTTTCGCCTCCTTTCAACTTCTTTTTCGGGTCAGCCTCGACCATTCTACAAGCTTGTTTCCCTCTTTTCGCGCATGAGGTTCAGTTCTTTCTCGCAACTCTTGATCCCAAACAGCCGCAGAACGGACATCATGGGGCACCAGTTGGAAAACGCGGACTGAAACAGGTTGAACCCCGCAAAGACGCCGAGCAGCAACCAGCATTCCGAAAAGAAATGGGCAAAAATGATGGAAGCCAACACGAAAACTCCAGCGATTCCTCGCAAACATCGTTCCATTTACATGATCGTTCCTCCTGTTATTAGTGTCCGGTCCGTCTCCTGTTTCCTTCTTCGGTCTTCATATGAAGCGTCCATCGGGCCGCGTACTTCATAAGCGCGGGCAGCAGCGCCAGCGTCGTCAGCGCGCTGAAGGTCATGAGTAGCGCAAAGAACAGTCCGACCGTGACGTATGGCGTGAGCGTGGCCCCGGCCATGGGAAGGAAGCCAAAGACGATCACTATGGCGCTGCGCAGACTCGCGCGGGCGGGTTCGGCGAAGTAGAGGCGGTTGGCCTCTTCGGCGACGCCGGTGATCCTGAAGCCCTGGCGGAACCGTTCCATGAAATGGATGGCGAAGTCAATGCCCTGTCCCAAGGCCAGCGCCGCGCAGATGGCCACCGGCATATCATAGTCCTTTCCCACCCACCCGATTACACCGTACGCGCAGACAATCGCCGCCGACACCGGCAGCATTGACAAAAGGCCCAGGGTGATCGAACGCAGTTCGATGGCCATCAACAGCAGAACCCAGACAAAGCTGGAAAGCACCGCCTGGAGCATTCCGGGAACCATGAGCCCCTGCCAGACCTTATTGATATATGTCATCCCCGACCAACGGATCGTGCTGCCTGCCGGCGGTGGAGACCGCCGCGTGAATTCCGCGACAAGGTTTTCGACATGCGCCATTTGAAGGTTGTCGCCACCCTTCATTTGCACCCAGATATTGGCTTTGTCGGCCTCCTGCGTCATGAAGTTGTCGAGGTCGTTCGGGTCGCCGGAAGACTGGACCAGGAAGAGAAACTGGCTGGCGGCCTCCGCGCTGTCCGGAATGACGTTGAACTCCGCCCGCTCGTCGCGCAGGACGAAGTTCGTCCGTTTGACGATATCGGCGATCGAGGAGGTCTTGCCCACGATCGGGTCGGCCTCCAACGCGCGTTGCAGGCCGTCAATCCAGCGCAACAGGGCGGGCTGCTTGATCGCTTCCGGAGCGCCGCCGTCAATCACGAGGTGCGCCATGTAGGTGCCGCCGAAGAGCCGGTTCATCTCGCGGTCGGCCACGCGCATACGATGCCCTTCTCGGAACCATTTCACCGGGTTGTCGTTCACGCGGATGCGCGCCACGCCCAGAGCGCCGGCGACCAGCAGGACGGCAAACGCGAAGATCACAACCGGGGCGCGGCGGAAGACGCCGCGCCCCAATGGAACAAGCAGGCGATCGAGAACGGACGACTTGTCGCGCCGCGCCGACGCCCAGGCGCGGAGGCGCTCCTCATTCGTCAGCATGATGCAGGCAGGCACGACCGTCATCGAGAAGAGCCAAGCGGCCATGACTCCAAACGCGACAAACGCGCCGAACACACGCACCGGAGGGATACGCGACAACGCAAGCGAGGCAAACCCGACCGCGGTGGTAATGGATGTGAAAAAGCAAGGCTGGTAGAGATCCTCCATCACCGCGAGGATCGTTCCCCGGCGGTCGCTCGATGCCCTGTATCGGTCCGTGAACTCGCTCAAGACATGCATGTCGTCCAGAATCGCCATGGGCATGAGGAAGACGGGGATCATGGAACTCATGATGTGGACCGTGTGGCCCGTCCCGATCAAGAGGCCCATGGCCCAGATGACGGAGAACATGGCGTCCAGGGCGACCGGCACGAGGAACCCGACGCGCCGCAGGAGAACATAGACCAGCCCCAGGATCACCATGAAAGCGATCGGTGCGGCAATACCCATCTGCATGAACATCTCGACTCCGAACGTATCTTCCGCGACGGGCAGGCCCGCCATGTGGAACCGCTGGCCGGGGAGGAGGCGCGAGCGAGCGATGCCCTCGATTTCACGCCCAATCCGATGGGCTGCATCTTTTCGCTCAATGGGCACGTAGATGGCCGTTGCCGTTCCGTCGGCGGACGCCACTTTTTCATGAAAGAAGGGGTTCGAAGCCACTTCGCGGCGGAGAGCGGCGATTTCGGCCGGGGTGTCGGGAATGCGCGCGAGCGGCGGACGAACATCGAGCGCGCCATCCTTCGCCTTCACGTTGTCCGTCGTGGCCAGACTGACGATGTCAGCCGCAATAACGCCGCGAACGCCTGCGATCTCCGCCGTGACCTCTTTAAGCTTTTCAAGAGCGGCCCGCCTCCAAATCCCGCCCTCGTCGGTAAGCCCCAGGACGATCAAGTCGTGGATGCCGAAGTCGGACTTCACCTTGTTGTAGAACACTCGGTCCGGCTGGTCGGCCTCCAACATGTTCTCCGGATCGGTGTCAATCTTCGCCCGGAATAACTGGGAGCCGAACGCCAAGGTGAGCAAGACGGCAAGCGCTATGGTCCGCCGGGGGTGGTCCACCGCCCACGCCGTCAGTATTCGTGTCAGCCGCGTAATCATTCAGTCAACCTCCCGCGTTAGTTATCGCCAACCGCTACCGGCAATCCGCATGCCCGCCAGTCCGTGACGCCGTCCTCAAGTCTGATTGCCCGAAATCCTTTCTTTCTGAGCATTTCGACGGCTTTGATCGCCAACACACAGTAGGGACCCCGACAATAAGCAACGATTTCCTGATGACGGGGCAAATCCTTGAGTCGTCTTTGAAGTTCACATAGCGGGATTGAAACGGCACCGGGAATGTGGCCGGCCATGTATTCCTCTTTGGGCCGCACGTCCAACACGGTAACGGCTCCGTCCCGTGCCCTTTTGAACAACTGCGTCCGATCCACCGCTTCCATTCCCTGTCGTCCTGCCAGATAACGCGCGACGATATCCTTGATGTCAACCAGGCGTTCTTCCGCCAGCAGGCGCAGCGACCGGAAGAATTGCGTAACCGCCTCTCCGCCGACCGTATACACGACGTACGTGCCGCTTTTCTCCGCGTCCACCAAACGCGCGGCGCGGAGGATCTGGAGATGCTTGGAGGCATTTGCCAAATTCAGCCCCGCCGCCTCTGCCAGGACCTCGACCGTGCGAGGCCCCTGCGACAGCAGGTCAAGCAACTCCAGGCGCTTGGGACAGGAAAGCGCTTTGCCGATCCGCCCAAGGTGCTCATAAATGTGGTCCTTGAATTGCCGATCCTCTTGGCTCATAGAGACTCCTTAACTAATCAACTGATTAGTAGAATTGCAGACGCGCGGCGGGATGCAAGTTATTTTCTCTGTTTTTTCGAGGGGCTGGCGAACGAAAGGATGCGCGATATGTCGGATTCATAGAACCGCTCGCGCCCCAGGCAAACCTTAACGCATTTCCGTGGTCGGCCCGGGGACGGCGTCAGTGCGCGGACCGAACGCCCATCCAAGGGTCTCGATTGCCCGAGTCGCCAAGCTGTCCATGCTCGAATAGACAACAGGGATTACGACCATCGTGAGAAAAGTCCCAACGGTCAGCCCAGTTGCCGCCACGACGGCAAGCGGACTCATGCGCTCCAGACCGACGGCCATTTCGAATACCAGCGGAATCAAGCCGACAATGGTGGAAACAGTGGTCATCAGGATCGGGCGGATTCGCAAACGAACGGACTGCAGGATCGCTTCGTCTTTAGCCAAACCCTGTTTGCGGGCATTGAGGATGAAATCCAGCAACAGGATGCTGTTGTTGACGATGGTGCCGCCCAGCAGGATCATCCCCATCATGGCCGGCGTGCACATGGGCTTGTCGAAGAGCAGCAGGCCCCACAGGGCCCCGGCGACGGCCAACGGGATGGCGACCATGATCGTTGCCGGATGAGCGAACGACTTGAACATTGCCACGAGGAGAATGTACAGGAGAACGAAGCCAATCATCAGGGCCTTGCCCATTGCGCCCTGGCTGGTCTTCATGTCGGCTGCCGTGCCGGAGACCTCGATGCTGTATCCTGCCGGTGCCTGGATGCCTGCCAGGCGCTTCTGGGCCATTCCCGCGACCTGGCCGATGGTGTACACGCGGTTGACGCCGGTGATGTCTATGGTGTTTCGCAACCGCTCGCGCGTAATGAAGGGCTGAGTTCTCCGCGAATCCATACCGGCCATCGCGCGAAGGGGCAGTAGGCCGAAGCGGGTAGAGACATATGCGTCGGACAACTGCGCGGGTTCGCCGATGTCTTCAGCCGCGTATTGAACGGTAATGGGAATATCGAGATAGCCCGTGAGCCTCATCGGTGACGCGGAAAAGCCTTTGACAATGGTCTTGAGTTCGTTCGCCACATCGGACGGCGTGGTCTGGTAAAGGCGGGCCAATGCGGGATCAACGGCCACATGATATTCTGTCTTGTCGAAATACCAGCTTCGCCGCACATCCATCAGGCCGGGCAATCCCTTCACGGCCTCCATGCATTTGTCTGCCAGGCGACTGAGCACCTGCGAATCAGGCCCGCTGATGATTACATCCAGCGGAGCCCGTGTTGTGGAGAACGGCGTTGCGCCGTATTCGCTGACACGGAAGCTTCGCACACCGGCGATCCGGCGCAGCTCCTTGCGCCATTTGTCCTGGATTTCCCAGATGGTCTGCGGTCGGCGGGTTCGATCCACCAGATGAATGGTGAGTTTCCCGGATTGGGCAGTCGCGCCGCCTCCCCCGAAGCTTATCTGCCCCGGTTCCGACCCGATCACGGACGACATCATTTCCACGCCCGGCTGGGCATAGATCGTCTTTTCGATCTGGCCGAGCGTCCGTTCCACCTCTGCCGGTGAAGCGTCACTGGCCGCATCGAACTCCAGGTTGACGATACCCGTGTCCATCGGGGTCATTAACTCACCGCCGATCAAGGGTTTCACAACCTTCATCGTGACCAGGAAAAACACGACCGCAAGGATCAACGTCGCCACGCGCCAACGCAGGGCTTTTCGGAGAACTCCCCCGAAATATCCGGATAGAAGGCCCACCCCTTTGTCGGTGTTCTCGAAGAGACGCTCAAGAAGGTTCCGGCGCTCATGCGGTCGAGCCAAGAGGCGCGAAGCCATCAGCGGGACAACGGTGAGGGCGACCAGCAACGAGGCGATCAGCGTCGCGGATATCATAAGGTTCAGGGGCCGCATCGTCTGTTGCGAGTAACCCCCGCAGAACATCACGGGGATAAGCACGATGACCGTTGTGAGCATACCCGCCGTGACGGCCAGCGCGACTTCGCTTGTGCCTTCCCGGGCTGCCAGAACGGCGTCAGGGCGGTTCATGTTCCGGTAATGCCGGTAAATGTTCTCCAGCACCACCACGGAGGCGTCCACGACCATGCCCACGGCGACGATCATGCCCGTCAGGGTCACCATGTTCATCGTGTAGGGGCTGAACCACAACACCACCAGGCTGGCCAGGAACGCCAGCGGGATGCTGACGGACACGACCACAGCCGCCCGCATGTCGGCCAGAAAGGCGAAGATGACCAGCACCGTCAGGAGCACCGCCTGCCACAATGAGTTGCGCATGCCGCGCACGTTCAGGTCAATGATCGGCTGCTGGTCGTCGGTGATCTCGAAGCGGATGTCGGGGTACTGGGCCTGAAGCTTCGGCAAGAAACTCTTGAGGCTTTGGATGGCCTTGACGGTGGGCCCGTTGTCCGGCCGCAAAACGTTGACCGCGATGGCCACCTTGCCATTGCCATGATAGACGCTGCGCTGTTCGGCCTCGCCAAGGCTCACGTCGGCAACATCCGAGACGCGCAACAGCCCTTGGCCAAGATGGCGGATCGGAAGATCGCGGATTTGCTGAAGATTGACGAACTCTCCGGTGGTCTTGACGAGGTATTCATTTTGGCCCGAGTAGATCATGCCAGCCGGGGCCGAGACATTCTGCTTGGCCAGTGCCGCCGCGACCTCGCCGATGGCCACGCCGTTGGCCGCCATGCGGTCGCGGTCCACACGGACCTTCACCTCGGGCTGATGCCCCCCGAAAACGTCTACAGCAGCAATGCCCGGCAGCGTCAGAATCTGGTCCTCGATCTGGTTCTCGGCCAGGAGGCGGATCTGCGAAAGTGTCCGAGTGCTGCCCGGCTTCGGTGACACGGCGAGGGTCAATAGCGGGCGCGTCGCGTCGGTGATCCGGTAAATGCGCGGTTCCAGAATATCCTTGGGCAGTTGGGCGCGGATGCGACCGATGGCATTCTGAACGTCCAGGACGGCTTCGCCGATCGGCTTGCTGTAGGCGAACTCGGCGTTGACGGAGGACACTTCGTCGCGGCTGGTGCTGGTGACCTTGGTCAGCCCGCCGAGGGTGTTCAGTTCCTTCTCGACAATCTGGGTGATCTTGTCAGCCACATCGTCGGCGTCCGCCCCCGGATAGACGGTGATGACCACCGCCTGCGGGGGCGCAGTATTGGGGAACAGGTCCGTTGGGGTCCTGAAGAACGCGAATGTCCCCAGCGCGACCGCCACCAGCGCCAGCGCGATGATCGCGTAAGGATTCTTCATGGAAAAGCCGGTGAGGTTCACTTCATGGCCTCCACCTTCAGCCCGGCGGAAAGCTGTGCCCAACCCAGGAACGTGCTCAGAACCACCTGTTCGCCGGCCTGGACGCCCTCGACCGCCACATCGTCTCCGGCGGCGCCCAGCACGTTGACCGGTCTGGCCTCCAAATGGCCGGCCTGGACGATAAAGACATGGGGCTTTTGATCAGGGGCTTCCACTATGCCGGTTGCCGCGACGAGCACAACATCCTTGCTCTCGCCGACAATGACTCGCAGCGGCACGTAGGCCCCCGGAGAGAGCCCGTCCATTTCGGCGCCCTCCAAGTACACCTCGGCGCGAAGCATCCGCGCAACGCTGAGCGATGGAAACAGGTGGGAGAGCGTCGCCGTTCGTTCCTTCCCGGACACGGAGAAAGCCACATCGAGGCCCTCGCGAACCTGCGGTAGGTCCTGCTGGGGCACATCGAAACAGAGCTTAAGCTTGTCGCGATCTTCGACCGCCATCAGGCTCTTTCCGGGGGCCGCAAGGTCGCCCGGGTCCACCATGCGACGCGAAACCAGGCCGTCAAAGGGACTGCGGAGCGTGTAATACGAAAGCTGCGCTTCCGCGACGGCCAGTCTGGCCTTGGCATCGTTCGCCCTTTCGCAGGTGCCTTCGGCTTGGGAACCGGGAACCGCGCCCTTCTCGGCCAAAGTCTTGTCACGGCGGCTTTCCCGATCCCAATAGGCGTAGGTTTCGGTCACGGAGGCGACGGTTTCTTCGACCTCACGGCGATCAAGTACGACGAGGATATCGCCGGTCTTGACCCGTTCGTTTTCATCGTGCAACACTTCCGCCACCGTTGCCGTCACACGCGCCGAAACATTCGCCATGCGGATCGGCTCGACCACCGCCAGGTAATCCCTCGTTTCCCGCAAGTCACCCAGTCTGGCGGACGCCACGCGGACCGGCGTCGGCTGTACCCCGTACTTTGGCGCAGCCGCCAGTGTCTGTTTCTTGTGCTTGACCAACAACACACCGCCGCTCGCGATCGCCGCAACCACGGCCAGAACGACCAAGATGCGAATGCTTTTCTTCACCATCATTTCTCCTCTCCCGTCGCCAGTTGGAGTTGCGCCAAAGCGGCGTTGTAGTCCGCCAGCGCACGGTAGTAGCTGGTCTGCGATTCCAGCAGCGCGGCTTGTGCGTCCAGCACATCCACAATCGCGCCCCGGCCCAAGTCGTATTTCTCACGCTCGATTCGCAGACTTTCCTCGGCTTGTTCAAACGCCTTCTGAGTCGCCAGTATGCGCTCCTGCGACGAGGCGAGATTCAACACGGCCGTCTCCACGTCCAGACGTACCTGTAATTCCAGCTTTCGCAACCGCTCCTGACTCGCCGCCAGTCTCGCCCGCTGCTCTTTGACACGGGCATCAATGCGTCCGCCCTCAAACAACGGGACGTCAATCACCACCCCGACCCAGCCGACATCCTCCATATCCTTTGTCCCTGCCGGCTGCTCCGTCGGATCGGCCGCCCAACGCCCGCCGTAGTCACCTTGCAGTGCCACGGTCGGCCAGTGTGCCGCGCGGGCGGCGGCCACGGCCTTGTCCTGCGCCGCAAGTGCCGCGCGAGCGGCCAGGTAGTCCGGGCGCTGTTGCCTCGCTTGGGCCAGGGCCGCTTCCGTCGAGGCGGCGACCGTGAGTGGCGGGACCGCCAATTCGCCGCCGATTCTCAGGTCGTCCGGCTGCATTGTAACTCCCATCAGGGTCACCAGAGCGCGTCTTTGAATCGCTTCGGTGTTTCTTGTCTGCACAATCTTCTGCCGGAGATCGGCCAGTCGCACTTCGACCCGCAACCGATCCACCCGCGCCGCCTTCTCCGCGGCGATCAAGGCTTGAACCTGTTTGAGATGTTCGGCCAGTGCCCCTTGTGAGAACTCCAACGAAGCCACTACGTGCCGAGAAGCCAGAATGGAGTAGTAAAGGCTCGACACATCGAACACCAATTCCTCGCGGTTTCGCGCCAACTGATGTCCGGCGGCCTGGCGCAGCAGATCGGCGGCGCGAATCTCGTTGCGTATCCGCCCGCCGGTGAAGACAGGCTGCGTTAACACCAGATCGCCGGTGAACAGGTCCGTGCTGAAGACGCCGGGGTCATTGTTCTGTCGGGCGGGAATCAGTCTCTGGGTGTTCAGAAAGCGGTTGTACCCGCCCAAGGCACGTAAACTGGGAAGGACCGCGCCAGCAGCCTGTCGGTACTGCTCATGTGCGGCGGCCGCGTCATACCTCGTCGCTGCAATCTCGGGGTTGTTTGCCAGCGCAATCGCGACGGCCTGCGTCAACGTCAGATCGTACGACGTTGTGGAGTTCGTCGGAGCGGGGCCGTCAGCCGCCAATGCGGTGCCACACCATGCAAGGCACAGCCCCATGGCAAATCGCGTCACTTTCGGCTCCTGCCGTTTGCGCACGGATGCATTTTCACATTCCCATGGCACTTCTTGATCTTCTCCCGCGAGCACTCAACAGGTTTACCTTTCAGGTGTTTCGGTTTCAGACACTCTTGTTTCTCTTGATTACGGCAGCACATGTTTGGACTCCTTCCTGTTATGCAAGCATGGGGGCAGGGAAAACCCTGCCCCGCGAAAAGTGCGTTCACTTCATCTTCTTCGAGTCTGTTTTGCCTTTCTCCTCGGTTTGGTTTTGGTTGCACCCTTGGATGCAGGCACACAACCGCACCCGCATTTTCTCTCTCCGCACATGGCCCTTCACCTCCTTTCCCGTGTCCTTCCTTGTCCCCTCTACACATCGGCACACACACCGTTCCGCGAAGTTCCGGGGAAGCAGATGCGACTGCCCCTCCCCGATCGCCTTATGAATGATCTCACAATGTAATCGGGCACGGGCATCGTGGAGCCTTTTGCGGAGGGTTCCGCCCTTGATCCCGAGCACAGCCGCCGCCGCCCGTGGTGAAAGCTCGTCGTCAAAGCAGAGAAGCGCCGCCACTCTCAGGCGTTCGGGCAACCTCTCAATCATCGCGGCAATACCCAAGGCGCCCCCATCGGCCCCTGATGCGGGATTCGCCGCGGCCGGATCCGGCGTCAATTCCTCCGCTAATTGGTTTTCAAGCTGTCCCTGCTTGCCGGACCGAAACCAGAGAGCGCAACGGCGCAATGTGATCGCGCGCAGCCAGGCGGCAAAGCGGCTCCTGTCTTTCAATTGTGAAAGCTTCTGGTATGCCGACACGAAGGCATCCTGGGCAATCTCGTCGGCCGCGACAGCGTTTCGTACTCGGGACAGGGCCAAGACGTAGGTGGGGGTTTGATATCGGCGAACCAGCCCGCGGAAGGCTTCCGGGTCGCCGGCAAGCGTTTGCTGAACAAGTCGTGCGTCGTCTTTCATCTACAGAACTCACATTTTCAGGATGGCCTCGGCGATTTCCAGGCGCAGAAGCTCCGATGTCTTGAAGTGAAGAGTCAGGCCTCGCGCGTCTCTATACAGTCGCTCCACTATGTAGTCTTTGCAGTAGCCGTGTCCACCGTGAACTTGAATGGCTTTGTCCGTGACGGCAATCGCGGCCTCAGAAGAGAAGAGTTTCGCCTTGAATGCGTGGAACGCCGCTTTCCCAGGATTGGCATCGGCATGGGCCGCGCCCGCGTCGAGCAAGGCCGAAGCTGCGTCGGTCTGAATCACCATGTCGGCTATCATCAGTTGGATTGCCTGCTGGAGCGCAATGGGCTCCCCTCCGATCTTCCGTTCCTTTGCGTACCTGACGGATCGCTCAGTGGCGGACTGAGCTATTCCCACTGCAAGTCCTGCCGCCCCAAAGATACCCCACCCGGCGACCGCCGCGCCGAGGACCTTGTGACCTTCGCCTTCCTGTCCAATAAGGTGATCGTGTGGCACCCGGCAATCGTTGAAAAACAATTGCCTGCTGGAGGTGGAAGTGAGGCCCATCTTGTCTTCTACTCGACCGAAAGCAAGCCCAGGAATGTCCTTCTCAACCAGCAGAATATGCATTTGCTGCGGAGCCGTCAAAGGATCGGGTCTTGCGATCACAAGATAAACATCTGCTTCGCCTGCGGACGTCACGAGGAACTTCGAGCCGTTGATTACATAGGTATCGCCGTCCTTTCTTGCGCGAGTAGAGATTGCCGCCATGATGCAACCCGAATCCGGCTCGTGCACGGCAAGCGCCCCCAGTGATTTCCCCGCCAGCAACAGGGGCAGCCATTTCCGCTTCGTTGTCTCGTTTCCGTCTGCTTCTATTGCCTTGGCAACCATTGAGTTGGTGACATAGACGAGGGCGGTGGAAGCGCATGCCTTGGCGACCTCTTGGGCGATCAAGGTGAATTCCCTTCGAGAGCCGCCCATGCCTCCGTAAGCCGTGGAGATGCCCACTTGAAGAAGTCCAACCTCCGCGAGAGCTTTCATGGCATCCCACGGGAAGGTGTGATCCTGATCTCTCTTTGCCGCATTGGGAGCGATCTGCTTGTCGGCGACCTTTCTTGCCGTCTCCCGGATATCTTGGGTGTCCAATCCATCTTGATGTTGGCTCATATATTTCGGTCTCCTTTTCTCGATTATGCGTCTTCTTTACCATAGAGATGCGGCGACCCCCTGTTTCGTTACCTCATTCCTGTGGATCATCCATTTTCCTGTCTTCTCTGTTTCCGT
Organism: Lentisphaerae bacterium RIFOXYC12_FULL_60_16; assembly: GCA_001803315.1. Taxonomy (GTDB): domain Bacteria; phylum Verrucomicrobiota; class Kiritimatiellia; order UBA8416; family YA12-FULL-60-10; genus YA12-FULL-60-10. The sequence continues at coordinate 12,281 of MHBQ01000092.1, read as the reverse complement.
ATGTCTGCCAGCACGAAGCTGGCTGCGGCCCGGACACGCCGTAGCCTCTGGCTCGAATGGCACTTACTTAAGCACTTCCTTCGATCACGGCTCGCCGGGAGTCTCGCCCTCCAAGTTGGTGTCATCCCTTTCCGGATGAAAGACTTATGGAGGGCTAGCGTCCTCGCGAGCCGTCTTCCAAAAGGTCGAAAAGAGAGCTTAAGTAAGTGCCATTCGCCTCTGGCTCTGGCGTGGAAGGGCGCTACCGGCGGAGCGGCGAGAAGTCACCAAGTGGCCACTCCACTGTTTCCTATACGTCCACCGCGTTGGTCTGCAACTTCATCGAGATTGAAGAGTCCCGCCCTTCAAGACACGAGCGTCCCCAACGCTTTGCGTCTGACTGCGTCAACCGGCCTACAGGATCGCCTCGCCTTCCATGCCGGTCCGTATATCGACGGCTTCCGTCACTGCGGTGACGAAAATCTTGCCGTCGCCGTGATGGCCGGTATGTGCGCTCGCCTGTATTGTTTGAACGATGCCTTGCGTTTCCTCATCCCGGCAGATGATTTCAATCCTGACTTTCGGCGCATACCCCAGTTCCACGGTTGCATCCTCGTAGTGCGGGGCCTTGCCGTCAATCCGGCGGCCGAAGCCCTCGCAGCGGATCACCGTCACGCCGTGTATCTTCCGCGCGCGCAGCGCATCGGTGACCTTTTCCAGCATGAATGGCTGAACATATGCAACAATCGCCTTCATTACTTCACCTCCGTGGCTGTTACCGTTTCATCCTTCTTTTTCCTGCACATCTCGACCAGATAGTAAAGTGCCGGCAACACGATCAGTGTCAGCAACATGGCCGAGGCCATGCCGCCGAGTACGACGGCTGCCAGCGGACGCTGAATTTCGGACCCGCTTCCCGTGGCCCAGACCAGCGGCAAGAGCCCCAGCAGCGTGGTCATTGCAGTCATCAAGAGCGGTCTCAAACGCAGTTCACAGCCGCGTCGCACCGCGTCCGCAGGACTCAGCCCCTCCCGACGCAACTGATCGAAAAAGGATACGAGCATCACGCCATTTTCAACCGCAATTCCAAAGAGGGCAATGAACCCGATGGACGCCGAGACGCTGAGCGGAATTCTCAACAGGACGATGATGAGGATGCCTCCGATCAGCGCAAACGGCAGATTCGCTAGAACCAACAGGGCGCTTTTCAATGAGTTGAACGCCGAAAAGAGCATCAGGAATATGAGCATGATTGAAACGGGCACCACGACAGCCAACCGCCGCATGGCCCGCTGCTGATTCTCGAACTGTCCGCCAATGTCAACAAAGCAGCCCTCGGGCAACGCCGCGACAACCGGCCCGATCGCCTCACGGGCTTCCTCGACGAAACTGCCCAGGTCCCTGCCCCGGACATTGCACTGAACAACGACGCGACGCATGCCTTTCTCACGACCGATCTGCGCAGGGGCTTCGACCTCCCGGATCGCAGCCAGTTCCCCCAACGGAATGCGGGCGCCCTGCGGCGACGGCACCAGGAGCCGTTCCAAGGCCGGGATGTCCTGCCGCAACTCGACGGGGAAGCGCACCAGGACGGCGAACCGCTTCTGTTCCTCGATAACCATGGTGGCGACTTGGCCGCCGACCGCGGTCTCGACGACCTCGTTGATGTCCGCGATATTGATTTTGTGGCGCGCGATCGCCTTGCGATCCACCGCGATTTCCACCTGTGGAAATCCGGAAACCTGTTCGACGTTCACATCTTCCGCTCCCCGAATACCCTGTATAGCCGCGGCGGCGCGGTTCGCGTTTTCGCGCAGGACTTCCAGATCCGAACCGAAGATTTTGATCGCCAGGTCGCTTTTAATCCCGGAGATCAACTCGTTGACCCGCAGGGCGATGGGCTGGGAAAATGACATCCGAATCCCGGGGATCACGGCCAGTTCCGCCTGAATCGCGGCCACCAGCTCGGGCTTGCTCCGCTTGGTTGGCCACGCTCTTCTCGGGCGCAGCATGATGAACACGTCATTCTGCTCGGGACCCATGGGATCTTCGGATATCTCCGCCCGGCCGGTCTTGGTGACGACCGTATGCGCCTCGGGAAAGCGCGCGAGAACAAGCCGCTCGATTTCGGTCCCCACGGCCACCGAGCCCTCCAGGGACGCGGAAGGCAGCCGCACCACATTGATCGCGATGGCGCCCTCGTCCAGTTGCGGGAGAAACTCCGTGCCCAGCCGCGGAACCAGCGCCAGCGAACCGACGAGCAGCGCGCCGACAATGGCCACGAGGGTCTTCGGCCTCCGCAGCGCAAGGGCAAGCACCGGCAGGTAACCGCGTTTGGCCCAACGGATGAACGCGGTGTCGCAAGATTCACCTTGCTCACGCATGAAGAGAGAACAAAGCACCGGGATGATGGTCAATGACACGAGCAGAGACCCGAGCATCGCAAAGCACATGGTCAGGGCCAAAGGCCGGAACATCTTGCCTTCCATCTGCTGAAGCGAAAAGAGCGGGAGGAAAACGATCACAATGATCAGAATTGCGAAGACAACCGGTCTCGCGACCTCACGCACCGCTTCGTAGACGATTTCCGTCCGCGTCAACCCGCCGCCGCTCTTTTCGGAGAGATGGCGGGCAATGTTCTCGCTCACGACAATCGAGGCATCCACAATCATCCCCAGGGCGATCGCCAGTCCGCCCAGGCTCATCAGATTGGCCGTCACTCCCTGCGAACCCATCAGAATGAACGCGACAAACGCCGTCAGAGGCAGGGACAACGCGACGATCAAGGCCGCGCGCAGATTGCCCAGAAACAGAAAAAGCACGACGATCACCAGCAGCCCGCCCTGCCAGAGCGCGTTTCCAACGGTACGGATGCAGGCCTGAATCAATTCCGTTCGGTCGTAGAAGGTGTCAATCCTAACCCCCTGGGGCAGGCCGGCCTGAATCTTCGGAATCGCCTTCTTGACGGCTTCCACCACCAGCTTCGAGTTCTGATCCTTCAGCATGATGGTCATACCGGCCACGGCCTCGCCCTTGCCATCGCGCGTCACGGCGCCCTGGCGGGTTTCCGGACCGATCCTGACCGCAGCCACATCGCGGAGGAATACAGGCACGCCGTCCGCCGCATGTAGCACGATGTCCTCGATATCTTTGATGCTTTCGATCAGCCCGAGACTCCGCACGTAGGCCTGTTCCCATTCCCGCACCAGGAAGTTGCCGCCTGCATTGGCATTATTACGATCGATCGCTTCCAGCACGTCCGTCAGGGCAATACCGTATTTCAGGAGGCGGTTCTGGTCCACGAGGACATGATACTGCTTCACGAATCCACCGAAGCTGTTGACTTCGTTGATGCCCGGAATCGCCCGTAGCAGCGGGGCGATGGTCCAGTCCTGAATCGTCCGCAACTCCATCGGCGAATGCGTTTCGCTCGCTAGCGTGTACTGGTAGATTTCGCCCAAGCCGGTGCTGATCGGCCCCATTTCCGGCTCTGCCCAATCCGGCAATTGCTCCTTGGCGGTATCCAACCGCTGGAAAACCAGTTGTCGGGCGAAGTAGATATCCACGCCGTCTTCCAGCACGATGACGACCTGCGACAACGCCGCTTTCGATAGGGAACGCACCTGCGTGACGCCCGGCAGTCCTTGCATCGCCAGTTCGATCGGAGTCGTAACCTGCTGTTCCACGTCGAGCGGCGCCAAGCCCGGCGCATCGGTGAGGATCATCACCTGGGTGTTGGTGACGTCGGGGAAGGCATCTATCGGCAGCGTCTTCCAGGCAAACAGCCCGGTGCCGGCTACGAGAAGCGTTCCGAGAATGACCAGTAACCGCTGGTGCAACACAAAGCGTATGAGTTTATCGAACATTGAAATCTCCTTTCATCAGTCGGCGCAGCCGGCACCCATTTTTTCACGCAAGACGTCCGACTTCAGAAGGAAGGCCCCGTCCGTCACAACGGTTTCAGCGGCCTGCAGGCCTTCGATAATTTCCACCACGTCGAGGAAATCCCGCCCCCTGCGCACGTCTCGCCGGACGAAGAAGTCGTCCTTCCAGTGCACGAAGATGAAGGACTTGCCCTCGTCCGTCATCAGTGCGGCGCGCGGCACGGCCAGGACCTCTTCCGCTGGTCCGTTACCGATAGCGATGCTGACATCGCAGAACATCCCCGGCCGCAGTTCCAGGTCGGGATTCTTGACCATCGCCCGCATCTTGATGGTGCGGGTCTCCTCATTCATGGTCGCCCCGATGTAGTCGAGCACCCCTTCGAACTGCCGGTTGGGAAAGGCGGATACCGTGATGGCTACCGCAACGGAGCCACGTTTTTCCGCCTGAAGCAGCGGCGCGAGATCTCGCGATTGGATGTTGGCCCAGACCCATACCGTAGTCAGGTCGGCGAGCAGCATCAGGTCTTTTCCCGCCTCCGCCATTTCACCGGGCACCGCGTGTTTCTCGATGATCATGCCCGCGATAGGCGCCCGAACCGGGAGGCGCCCTGTGCCTGCGCCATGCGCCGGCTCGCGCGTGGCCGCCAGATCCTCATCCGTCAGCCCCAGCACGTGAAGCATCTGCTCCGAAGCCTTCAGGTCCGTGCGGTGCTGTTCGAACGTCATCCGGGCGTCAATCATATCCTGTTCAGAACCCACCTTCTCATCCCGGAGCTTCGTTTCGCGCGCCAGGACGCTCTCCGTCAGGTCGCTCAGGGTGCGGTTGCGTTCATAGTCCGCCAGCGCTTTGCCGAGTTCAACGCTTGCCAGGGTGAGCAAGGTGTCGCCCGCTTTGACGCGCGCTCCGACATCCACGGAGACGAACTCGATGATGCCGGCAATGCGCGGGCTGATGTGGACCGCCGCATTCTCGTTCAACGCTACTTCGCCGGTGGCCGGCAATACCACGGTCACGTTGGTTTTCGTTGCCGTCTGCGTGCGTACCAGCCCATCCCCATGCTCCTGTTTAAGCATGGAGGCATCCACTTTCACAACGCCAACTTCGTACCGGCATTCGGCGCACTGATAGGTGGGTACGTTGTGTTCGCATTGGACGGACTCAAGTTCCTCCAACGATAATGCCGCACGTGATCCCTGGTCATGGCCATCGTGATCCCCATGCACTTCGTGGCCTTTCTCAGCAACCGGTGCGGCATGTATTACCGCATGATCCAGTCCGCACCCGTCGTCTTTTGCGCAGCCCGCCCCAGCGGCCGATGCAGCCCGTACGTTGGCCTGCTCCTTGCCACATCCGCTGGTCATCATCAAAACGGCCAGCAGGGCGCAGCGCCCGGCGGCGATTGTCCATTTGTTTTCATTCATCTTCATCGTGCTCCTCGCTGTCTTGTTTATCGAATGGTGTTGCGTGGCGCCCCGGTCAACCGTTCCAGATCCGCCGTTGCCTTGTGATAGGCGGCCAGAACATCCAAGTAGCGGGTCTTGACTTCGTTGAGCGTCCGTTGGGTGTCCAGCACCTCCAAGTGCCCGTATTTCCCCTCCCGATAGCCGGTTTGTGCGACTTCAAATGCTTGCCGGGCACCCGGCAGCAGTTCCGCCTTGATGGTCATCGCCTCCACCCGTGCCGTTTCGATCCGGCTGTGCGCATCGACCAGATCGGTAGTGGCACGCAAACGGGCAGCCCGTTGCTCGTACTCCGCGCGGGTTGCCTGATGCCTCGCTGCGGAAATGCCGCCGGCGTTGCGGTCGAACAACGGCAGGGGCAGTGAGAGGCCCACGGTTCCGGCATGGCTGCCGTCTTCCTCGAAACGACTGATGCCCGCGCTTATACTGACATTTGGAATGCGGGCGGCTTTAGCCAAAGCAAAAGACTCCCTGGCCAGCGCCACTTCCTCGCTCCATCGCGCAACCTCCGGTATGTCGCCCCGTAGAGATGAGAGTTTCTCAAGGGATGGGACATCCTCGACAGCGTCCAAGACGCCGCCGGCCTCCTTGAAAACCGGAGCCGTCCCGCCCCAAGACGCCGCCAGGCGTTTGCGTCTCGTCACCAACTCGCGCCTGGCTCGATCCAACGCGATTCGCGCGCTGGCAACCTCAACACCCGCTTTCGTTTCCTCAAGGGGGGGCACCTTTCCTGACTTCACACGTTCGGCCGCGGCCTTGTGCACATCCCCGGCTACGGCCAGCAGGGACTCCGCAAGCGCAAGCCGGCCTTGCGCCAGGAGGACATCCACGAACGCCTTCTTGGTCTCGGTAAGCACATCCAGTCGCTTCGCCTCGTAGTCCCAGCCGACCAGCCGCGCTTCCGATTGCGCCACGCGTTGGCGCTTGCCTCGCTTCCCTCCCAGTTCCAAGGACTGGCTCAATCGCACGGACGTTTCCGCGGCGGTGGACCCTTTTCGTGACCCCGACCCGCCGAACTCCTCCGCCTCCAGTTCGAGTTCCGGGTTAGGGAAGACACCCGCCTGCCGCGCAGCACCTTCCGCCGCCCAAACCGCGTGCGACGATCCCGCCAATACCGGATTGTGCATCAGCGCCAGTTCAAGCGCTCGTTGAAGCGCGAGAACGCCATCCGGCTCCTCAACCGCATGCCTTTCCACGGCAGATTCACCCCGATTAACCGCACGATCACTACCGAACACACGCATGGCCGGCCATGCGCCGCTTTCTTCTATCTCAGTATCTCCCGCGTGCACGCTCACGCCCACATCGGCCACGGCAAATGAGATCACGAGGCAGAACCTGATGATCGGATGGTTCAATATCTTATTCATGTAAAAACCTTAAAAGGTTGAAATACAAGGACATCGGCCTTTTCCAAGACACGACAGGATAGAAACCGTCATGAGTGCCGGCACACGAAAACCGGGTTCACAGCAGGACGGTGAATGGGCAGAATGCCCCTAGGCGGAGACCGGTGGACGGAAAATATCGGCGATCAACAGTCGTCCACAGTAGCGTAAATTGGTCGAATTAAAACGAGCCGCATTGCTACACGTTAATCCGTCACGGTGTGGCGAACAAACGACGACCGGCACCGGATGACAGGCACAGGCGCACTCGGCAGAACACTCATCGGCGTGCCCGTCTTCGCAATGCGCAACCGCATCCATGGGCGTGATGAATGTCATCACCCCCACCGCAACAAGCATTATGTTCGCGATCAAATTCACAGGCGTTACTATATACCACTTAAGCCCTGCTGTCAACCGCTGCGCAGGCCTTGGTCAGAGCGCCGCGGGCGCTTACCCTTGACCGCCCGCTTCTGCGTGACGGGTTTCCCGGACTTCTTTTTTGCCGGTTTTTTCTTTGCCGATACAGCCGGTTTCGATGGCACGGACTTCCGGGTCTTCGGCATGGCGGATTGATCCGCCTTGGCTGGCGCTTCCTTTGCCAGTTCAATTCCGAACACATCGCCCACTTCGGCCTCATCCAGCGTGGTCGCCTCGGTGCTCCGGGCTCCATCAGTCAAGGCGGTAACCGCGGACGCCTGATTCACCAACTCATTATGATCCACGTGTCGAAGCAAGAACAGTAATTCGGGCTTTTGATCCAGTCGGGCGCCTACCCCATACATGACGGCAGCCACATGTTTACACATGTCGGCCCAGTCCGGACACGAACAATTCAACTTGATTTCAGCGGGGGACGGAAACAAACCGCCTCCCGGCTTCGTCATGACATTCATCACACGTTCCGACAGCTTGCCCGCCAGCAGTTCCATCAAGGAACCGATCCCGCCCGCACATTCCTTGCACAGCCCGGCCCATTTCCCGCCGTCCACCGGCTTGATTCCGATCTTGATTTTATACAACGAACTGCCGCTGACCAACGCTTCAATTTCACCCTTCCGGACATCCAGATGTAAAACCGAACCGTTGCGCACATAGGAACGGCCACGCGGCAGCCGGTTGGCAAAATCACTGTAGGATTCCAGGTTCGCACACCATGCTTTTCCCCAGAAAGTATGGGCGATCGTCCGGTTTTCCAACCGCACCGGTTGCAAGTCCTTGCCTTTGCCTGCAAGTTTTGCGGCTTGTTTTTCGGCCTTTGCCCGGCGTTCCGCAACCGGCACATAAACCGGATAACGACTATAACCATAATCCCTGCTTCGCCCCCAGCCTCGTCGTCCCCAGCTCATGTCCCGCCTCTTCCTGGTTTATTCCGCCTCGCCTGCCCGCTCAATATCGAGCGAGACAAATCGCATCAATTCCCGGTTGTTCATTTCCGTCAACAATGCCGCCCCACCCGAACCATCAACCACATCCCGCGCCAGACTCGTCTTATCCTCGATCATTTGATCGATTCGTTCCTCAAAGGTGCCACGGCAGATAAACTTGTGTACCAAGACATTGCGCTTCTGCCCGATCCGGAAGGCGCGATCGGTGGCTTGATTCTCGACCGCAGGATTCCACCAGCGGTCGAAATGTATCACATGGGAAGCCGCCGTCAAATTCAACCCGGTGCCGCCCGCCTTGGTCGAAAGCACGAAGAACGGGGGACCGTCCTCAGCCTGGAACGTTTCAACCAGCCGGCGCCGCTCCTTGACCGGTGTGCCGCCATGCAACACGAGCCCCGGCCGCCGGAACAACTCCGTCAGATAGGCGGCCAACGGGTCCGTCATTTCCTGGAACTGGGTAAAGATCAGCGCCTTCTCCTGCCGTTGGGCGAGTTCGGACACGATCTCGCGCAACCGGCGGAACTTTCCGCTATCGTCGGGCCCATAGGCATGGTCCCGCATCCATTGCGACGGATGGTTGCAGATTTGCTTGAATCGCATGATGAAACTGAGCACCAACCCTCGGCGTTGAATGCCGTCCGTCTCCTCGATCTTCCGCGCCAGCTCATTGACCGCCTGTTCGTACAGCGCTGCCTGTTTTTTTGAGAGACCGCAAAAGGCTTTGATCTCGGTTTTGTCGGGTAAATCCGTAATAACGCGCTTGTCGGTCTTGAGCCGGCGCAGGATATAGGGCCGCACCAGCGAACGTAACGCCCCCAACCGTGTGCTGTCGGCCTGGCTTTCCTTGACAAACGCGGAAAACCGGCGGGCCGATCCGAGCAACCCGGGGTTCAGAAAATCGAACAGCGACCACAAGTCGCCAAGCCGGTTCTCGACCGGCGTGCCTGTTAAGACGATCCGATGCGCTGCCGTGAGTTCCTTCACCGCCTTGGTCTGGCGGGCGGCCGGATTCTTGATGGCTTGCGCCTCGTCAAGAACCGCCAGATTCCATTTCAACCTGCGCAAGCCGTCCCACCGCGCAATCATTCCATACGTGGTGAGGATCATGTCACAATCCTTGCAGGCGAGTTCCGGATCCGATTGAGCCGCTTTCCATGCCTCGGGCGCAAGTTCCGAGGGATGCAGGATGCGGTGGCGCAACGACGGCGCAAAACGCTGCAGCTCGGCCCGCCAGTTGGCCAGTAACGAAGCGGGCGCAACCAGAAGGCTGGGCCGTTGGGGCCGGTTTTCTCCGGCACTTGCCAGTACCCCCAGAACCTGAAGGGTCTTGCCAAGCCCCATATCGTCGGCCAGGCACGCACCGAGCCCCAGCGCACTCATAAACCGCAACCATTCCACCCCGGTCCGCTGGTAGGGCCGAAGGACGGCTTTCAACCCATAGTTATCCCCGCTAACCGCCAAGCCTGATGGATCGCGTAACGCGGCCAGCGTTTGTTCCAACCAGGCGCCCGGTTTGATACCGGTCCAGACCCGCGTTTCCTCCGCCGGATGGTCCCGCCCCGGTTCAGGATCGTGGGGCAACCCCGACAACAGGCGCATGGCATCCCCGAAGGATAAACCGTCGGCCGCCGCCTTTTCCGCCTGTTTCCACTGATCGAGCGTGGCCTGCAATCTTGCCGGATCGGCCTCAACCCACTGACCCCGTATCAGCGCCAACCCGCCCGAGGATTCCATCAAGGTGCGCCATTCCTCCGGGGTCAATGCCTCCCCTTCCAGGGTGGTCTCGACCTTGAAATCGAGCAAGGTATCCAGACCCAGCACGGATTGCCGCGTTTCGCCCACCCGGACCCCAACCATGGGGCGCGCGGGAGGTTTTCCTCCCCATCGTTCCGGCAGGCGCACCACCAGTCCACTCGCTTCCAATACCGGAATGTCCTTGAGTAACCGGTACGCCTGATCCGGCCGCCAGGCCAGCGGCTTGAAGAGCGTTCCCGTTTCCACCAATTCCCTGACCAGGGCGCTGGCTTCCGCGGCGCGATTCACCGGCGTCAGCAAGGCAATCAACGCCGGCTGGTTGCCTTCACCCGCATATTCCTTGAGTGCCTGGCCCAACGGTCGATGAAGCGCCTGGCCGGCGGCCGACAGACCGGCTGAATACGTGGCCAGGAAGGCAAACGGAAAATCCGGGCGCTTCCGGTTCTCGGCCAGGTGAAAACACACGCGGCCCACCATGCGCCATACGGCGCCGAGCTGCTTCAGATACTCCGGCGCTCCTCCGGCACATCCGGTTGCCGCGGCACGCACGGTTTCATCCAACATCACCCACAGACCACGCAACACCTCACCCGACAGGTATTCGGCGCCTGGCAGTGGCGGCGCATGATCAACGAGCGTCTGCAATTCGGTGTCTGACAGGCATATCGTGACTTGTTGAAGGTCGTCGGTTTCCGGGCGATGACAGAATCGAGTCAGGAACAAGCGGGCAAACGAACGCCAGAAAGCCGGTCCGGCCGGCAGTTGCGTGTCGGCCTCACGGGTGGACAGGTGCAGCAACCCGCACGACGGGTTCACCGTAAAGGCATCCCGGACCCGCTCCATGGCCGACGCCACCGGCCAAGGTTCGCCACCGGTCGTCAACCAGAGCAAATGCCCCTGCGGCGACAAGGCTATACAAGGCGCGTCAACGGAATCATGCATGCCAGGTTGTTATCGGGTCTCCTAAACGCTTTCAAGCTGTTTTCTCATCCGTCCGTGGCGCTTCGGGCCGCCGTAAACCCGACTTAAGCCATATTGCGAATGGCGGATGCCATCCTTGACACGCCGGCGATTCACGGCTATAGTTCGTTACATGACGAATTATAGAAGGATTGACCATGCCTAGCGAGACCCTGCGATCCACCCTGCGCATCACCAAGGCATTGTCGGATTGGCAGCGTATACGCATTCTCATGATGCTGGAACCGGGCGAATTGTGCGTGTGCCAGATCGTGGAAGTGCTTGTGCTGGCGCCATCCACCGTCTCCAAGCACCTTTCCCTGCTCAGCGCCGCCGGCCTCGTGGAGGTCCGCAAGGAGGGACGATGGGCCCACTACAAGCTGCCGGATGGACCCGCCGGCGCTTTGATCCGCCCCTTGCTGGTTTGGTTGCACAACCGCCTGCGCACCGAACCGGCAATCCGGCGCGACCGCCAGACCCTCCGCGCCATCCTGACCTGCAAACCGGAACGTTTGTGCCGCCGGCAACGGGACCGCCGGAAGGAGTCCTGACCATGTCGTGTTGTTCCCGGACGGAAATTCCAGCAACCACGCACCGGTGGATCACCGGCCAGGTCCCGACACCCGCCGGAGACGTTCCGCGTGTCGCCGCTCGATTGACCCGGCACGACCGGCTGGATGCCTGGGCCGCCCGTTGGGGAATCGGCAGGAACCGGCTCCGCATCAATCCCGGCCTGTACGCCGTGGGTTCCCCGACCGCCGAATCCCCCCTGCTGGCAACCGCCAACTACAAGCTTTCGTTTGATGCGCTGCGCAGCGCGCTGGACGGCCTGGATGCCTGGATACTGGTGCTCGACACCAACGGCATCAATGTGTGGTGCGCGGCCGGCAAGGGAACCTTCGGCACGGAAGAACTCGTGGACCGTCTCAAGGCAACGGGCGTTGACCGGATAATCCGGCAGAAGACCGTCATCCTCCCCCAACTGGGCGCTCCGGGTGTTGCCGCGCATGACGTGAAGCAACAAACCGGATTCCAGGTCATTTATGGTCCGGTATATGCCCGCGACATTCCGCAATTCCTCCAGGACGGCATGAAAGCCTCCGCCGCCATGCGCCGGGTGACCTTCAACCTGCGACAACGCCTCACCGTCGTGCCGGTCGAACTGGTCCAGCGGTTCATCCCGGCCTGCCTGGTCATCATCGCCGGGATACTGATATCCAGCTTCGCTTCATCGGGCGTCCCCTTTGCATCAACGAAATGGCCGGTCATTGCCGGGGTGGTCGGAATGAATTACCTCGCCGGCATCATGGCAACCCCGGCGTTGTTACCCTGGTTACCCGGTCGTTCCTTTGCCCTCAAAGGAGCCGAAACCGGACTGGTCACCGGCCTGATACTCTGGGCGGTGTTTTCCGTTGCGAAGCTGGAAGGAATCGCCATCGCGTTGCTCAGTACAGCCGCATGCTCCT
>MHBQ01000091.1:2061-8008 GCA_001803315.1 Lentisphaerae bacterium RIFOXYC12_FULL_60_16 | reverse complement strand
CCCCAGTTCCGTGGGCATATACCAGCGGCAACCCAGCCGGTGGAGCAGCTCATAGATCGCGTAGCTGGTCCCGAATTCCGATTCGCCGTAGAGCCCAATGCCCTTCTTGCCCGCAATCAGCCGGAAACCGAACAGGCCGGCCTTCGATGCACCAACCGGTCCGAAGGCCTTTAGCGCTTCAGACCCGATATATACAGGAATTCGTTTTTCCCCGGCCGGCAATCCCTCGACAATCTCGATCTTCGCCCCGGACATCTTTCCCAGGTACCAGGCAAGGTCAGCGACCGAATCATAAAGAAGGCGGCGCCTGCCGTCAGGGTCCAACCCGTATTCACCAACAGGGGATACCGGATTGGTATACATCAGACCCGACGGCACAACGATCACGCAGAGCGGCTGCCCCTTGTCCGCCAGCCGCACGTCCCCACCCGTCACGGTGCCTGCCAGCATCACCGCCACGGCAACGACCGCACATACCTTCCATATTTTGCCTGTCAAGTTCATTGGTGCCTTTCCTTAGGACGCATCCTGCAACTGGGTGGCAGGCTCTGACCGTTCCGCGATTCGCCGGAATCCGGATTTCTCTCCGGCTTTTACTGAATCAGGAACAGCGTCCCTTTCGCAAATGACTTCGATGCCTGGCGGGTATTCCCATAGGCGCCAAGATTGATGCGTCCCCCGTTAAATGGCGGTTCAAGTGAATAATCCGAGGCGGGATCGCCGGCATCAAGGCAGGGGCTGTTGGTCACGTCCTTGACCCAGATATCACCCGGAGTCCACCGGCCGGAACGGGACATGAGGCGCCATTCATTGACGGGATTCGCGAACCGCGGATCGGCAGAGAAACAATCGTTGACCCCGTCATTGTCGCCATCTTCAATGTCACTATACCAGAGATTGGCCAGCGTCACCCCGATATCACTGGCGGCAATATCATCGCCATTGCCCCACAAAATGGAATTGCGGATCACCAGATCAGGTCCGGTCGTGTTCTGCCGCACACCTTCCGGCACGTTACCGGCAATCGTGCAATTCTCCAGCGTGGCGTGGTCAGCCCCAACCACCCCGATGTCACCGGCGGGAGGCTGCACGGATGCATCGTAACCGATAAAGACACCGGCGCCTTGCCGTGAACCATCGATGATCCAATTGGTGGCAAACAGGCAGTTGATGACCTGGGCCGTACTTGCGATGTATAGACCGGCGCCCCGTGAGTTGTTGAGGCACGCGATTGAATTGCTTACGAACGTGCAGTTGCTGATCACATGCCGGTTGCCGCCGTAATTGCCAACCAGAGCGATTCCTCCACCCGCCGCAATGGAAGCCGCTCCTTGCGTTCCCGCCGCCGCAAAGTTACGGATAACCCTCGAATCCAGCAACACCAACTCCCCACCTTCAACACAGATACCCCCACCATAACCCTGCCACAAGGACGGTCGATATCCCGAATAATTGAGGCGATTCCCGATCATTGAGCAATTCGTTAATGTTACAAAAGAGTCCTTCGACCAAATCCCAGCGCCCTTTCCCAAACCGCTGTAAAGAACATTGCTACTAATGACACAGGAGTCGATTATGAGACGCGAGTTAATGATTCCCAGACCTGTTCCGGGCTTGTCATTACCCGAGTAGGACCCTCCGGTCACCGTCAATCCCTGGAGACGGACGAACCCAACCCCATTCATCAAAACGGCCCGTTGGCTGGCAACCGGCGTGATCACGGTTGCCGCTGCATTCGTACCCAACAGTTCCACGCCGTATTCCTCGATCATGAGTGGAAAGGTCTCACACGTGCTGTTGTAAAGACCCGTGGCAACATGAATGCGCGTGCCATGCTCCGCGATTGACAGCGCCTTGGTGATGGAGCGGAAAGCGTTGGCCCAGTTTGCCCCTGTATTGGTATCGGTACCCGAGGGCCCAACATACAGCGCGCTGACCGGAACACCAAGAATACCATTGGCAAAATGATAACCGAGATCAACCATGCCCGTGTCCCGTGTCCCGTCTGCCTGCGTGGTGTAGTTGGTGAGCCCTACGGCCAATGCCGTGGATCCCCCGGCATTCACACACGGGCTGTTGGTGGCCAGATACAGGCCGCGCTCGAACAGGGGATCCGACGAAATACACCCGTTGGTCCCCGCGTTGTCACCGTCCTCTATGCAACTCCGCCAGACACCCGTCAGTACACCCTGGCCATTGGTGGGGAAATTCGCCAGGTCATCCGGATTATCCCACAAAATGGAGTTTGTCACGATTACGGAACCACCCTTGTAGTATATCCCCTGCCCGTTGTTCCTGATGATCGTGCAGTTTGCAAAGGTTGATACCCCACTCATCAGGTAAACACCATCGCCGAAAACCAGGCTTGGATTATGCGTGTTGATGCGCAGGTTGTTGCCGGCGATCAGGCAGTTCCGGAAAACGTTCGTCCCGCCATCCACATAGATGCCGGCGCCACGAAACGTGGTAAATTGATAATGTCCTCTGCCGTAGTTGCCCGCAATGGTCGTATCCACCACCGTCGCCCGGCAACGCTTGATACAAAGCCCGCCTCCCCAGACCCCTTGATCAGCCCCTGTGGCGATATAGTAACCGCCTTCGTTGTTCCGGATGATGCAGTTCGTGATTGTCAGCATTGTATTGGTCGCATAAACCCCACTGCCAAGGAACGGGGAATAGCACGTACCTTTGTTGTCCCGGATCATACTGTCGGCAAGGGTGATATTGGTTGAATTTACAATGGCCAGTCCGGCGCCCAGCGCCGGCTTGTACGCGTTTACGACAATATTCCCGCCCGCCACAACCAACCCGGAAAGCATTACGTCGGATGACCCGACCACGCAAAGGCATCCCCCGGTGGCCCCAGTGGTCGCCTTCAGCCACCCGTTGCTTAGGGTCAACCGACTCAAGGTTCCCCCGTCCACTCCGCTCACCAGCAGGATCCGGTTCGTATACGTCGTGCCAGTCGGCCGGGCCAGCACCGTGGGCCAGTTGGTCACATTGAACGGGCCGGGACCGGTGGCATTGGTACCACGATAGCCGCCCAGGATCGTAACTCCCGAACTGGTCCAGACCAACTGGGTCTTGATGATGTAGGTACCACCCTGAATATATATCGTATCGCTGCTGCCCGCCGTATCCAGAGCGGTCTGGATGTTGGTATAGGCCGTTGACCAGTTGGTTCCAACCCCGGTCCCGGCTGGCGCCACATAATAGTCTGCCGCGGTTGCCAATCCGGCGTTCATCAACCAGACCATCGACGCCGCCATCAACACGACGGCCATCCTTTGTTTCGCATGTTGCATCGTTCGGCGTCCTCCGCGCTTCCGAATGCTCAACCTCGGCAATTGAGCGGATACTTTTTCTATTTTTCGCATCATTGGATTAAGAACACGCTCCCGGGTGGCCAATATAGGATCACGTCCGTCCCCCGGATGCGCACCCTGGCTCTCGGAAACCCCTGCACACCCCAGTTCTCAAGAGCCCCGTCACCGGCAAGTGTTCCAGCAGTGAGGATTACGGAATCAGCCGGCAGTGCACCACTGACCCGGTTCACACGTACGGTTGCCACCGACGGCAACGTCAGCGTGCCGTTGACAACGATCAGATCGCCCGTCCCATCCTGGCAATCCCACTGGTAGATCGAATTTTCCGCCAGCGACACGGGACCGTTAAACGTCAAGATCCCAACACTGGTCCCGCTTGTCGCGCCGGGAGCCAATGCGCCCGCCTGTTGCACCGTGCAGGTCGATCCAGACGCCGCCAGGTTGACGGTACCCGTGCCGCCCAGGCTGCCGCCGGCACACACGGTGTAACCGTAGTTGTTCTGAACGGCCGTGGTGGCACCGTTCAGCACCAACAGACCGTTCGACACAATAGTTCCGTACGAGGCGTCATACGGCCCCCGGATCAAGAACGTACCGGCCCCCTCCTTGACCATCATTGTGTGGTACAGCGGGTTACGCTTGAGCCCACCGTAGGTCAGCGTCGTGCCGGGTTCAACGATACTGAATCGCGGCCAGGGAGTAGCCGTGCCGTAGAGCGTCTGTGTAACGGTACAAGTCAGGTCGTTCGTTCCCTGAAAGTTGAGCCGCCAGTTCCAGTTCCAGGTGAATCGATTCGTGACCGCTCGGGCGCTGCCCCCCGCTTTCAGCACGGCTCCATCGTAGCCCAGCGAAAGATTGCCCGTACCCAGCGCGTGGTCATTGCCGATAACCAGGGCGCCGCCGTTCAGCGCGACACCACCGCCGAACGAGTTGGATCCATTTAACGTCAGGGTTTCGAAGTGGTGGGTAATGGATCGACTCGCGCCGTCATCCGAGATGTTGCCGTTGATGACGTAGTTGTACCGTATCGCGGTGTTGTACAGCAACTGCACGGCGCAATTGACGGTCGCCGTCTTCGCCACGGCTGTCACGTGCGTGCCACCGGAGAGCGTCAGACGGTACGCCCCGTTGAATGTCATGTCCGCGTTGACGGTCATGCTAACCGCGATTGGAACATCCTCCGTGAGTGTAACTGTCCCGGGATCACCGTTAAATAGTGGAGCGTTTCCTGCCACCCAGTTTGTGAGCGGGTTGTTGGGATGGGTCCGCCAGACCAACGACGTGGAATTCCAAGGTCCACTACCACCCAGGGAACCGCCGGCCACACCGCCATTCCCATCCCAGTACCAATTGGCCGCATGGAGCGAATCGCGTCTGCACAGTGCCATGACGATTACCGCCAGCGTTGCGACGGTCTTCTTCATATTGTGCCACCTGCGCAAATCCGGGGACCTAACCCTTGCGTCGACTTCCTCACGATCAGGCGTGCCGGGTTGACCAGACGGCGATAGGTTCCGTTCGTCCGTCCGCTGATCCGGTCCATGAGCAGGCCGAATGCCGTGGCGCCGGCCACATCGTTCTCGGCGTTGACCGACGTCATCGGCACCTCGCAATAATCGGTCAGCAACGTGGTTCCCCCACCGATCACCGCCACATCGCCGGGAACACGTAACCCAAGCTCATGGAGCAGGCGAATGGCCAGCACGCCCGTATGATCACCCCCGATTATCCCGTCAAGGTTTTCCCCCTGCTCCTTGAGAAAGGTCCGCATGACGGCTTCCAGCATCCCAGCCTCCGGAAGTTCACGCGTATCGGAAACCGGCAGGTGCATATCGAGGGGCGGCGGCGCACCGGCGCGGACCAGTTCCTCACGTATGGCATCCTCGCGGAGCGTATTGATACGTGACATACGCGACAAAGTCATCACATTGGCAAGGCAAATACGCCGCATCCCAAGATCAAGCAGGTGCCGGGCCTGCAACCGACCGACTTCCCGGCAATCCACGCTGACATCGTCACACGCGAAATCCAGCACGTTGGCCCCTTCAAAGGTGACGACGGGAAATCCGGACTCCACCAGGTTGCGCAGTTCCGTATGCGACCCGTGGTCGACCGGGTAGATAGCCAATCCGTCTATGCCACGATCCAGGAATCGACGGATAACCTTGTCTTCCGATTCCGAATCGTTGGGATGCGAACTCAGGGTAACCGTATAATCTGCCTTTGCCGCCGCATCGGTAAGCCCATCCGCCCGGCTATGTGGGGAATAGAGCAGAAAACCGGGAGAGATGAGCCCGATAACGTGTGTCCGACCCAACCGCAAGGCACGTGCAGTCAGATTGGGACGATAACCGAGACCTTTGGCAGCCTTCCGAATACGCTCCCGGGTCGTTTCTGCAGCCCAGCAATTCGGACGATCATTCAACACCTCACTGGCCGTTACCCGACTAACCCCGGCCTGTCTCGCTACATCCGCCAAGGTAACCCGCCGGACAACCGATGGTCCGGACCTCTTCGGCTCACTTTCGACCCGTCTGGTTGTCGCGTAAGTTTTCATAGGCAGGAAAAAGTTCGCTACCAATGTTTGTTTATTAACACGAATCGATTCTTACATTCGTGGC
>MHBQ01000091.1:0-2028 GCA_001803315.1 Lentisphaerae bacterium RIFOXYC12_FULL_60_16 | reverse complement strand
CAGGGCATCCTGCGGCACCAACAGGGTGTCGGGATAGAAGGCGTAATACGACGGCACATTCAATGCCGTGACGGCATGATTCGGTGCTGTGACATTGGCAATCCCCCACACCTTGCCGTCAGTTCCCGGAGGCACTTCGGCCAGGAATAGTTGTGCGTTATCCAGCACCTGGGGCTTCACTTCCGTTCCATCGGGAGCGAAAAACTGGATACTCCACGGCAGGGAAACGTTGTGATAAACAGCAAGAGTCTTCAATCCCGGCGGCACATAGAAATAGAGACGACGGGGCGAACGATGAACTTTGCTGGTACGAAATGGCAACATGGACAGCCGTACACCCCGCGGAATGCGCACATTGAAATGGCTGTTCTTGGGATTCATCAGGCGCAGGCGATGGAAGCCGGGGCCGGGAATCGGAATCGCGATAGTTTCCCATTCCTTGCTGGCCTCCCGTTTCAGTTCGTGTAGCACGACACCCTCCGGATTCAACAGCTGAACCCGGGCCGGGCTGTCCGGTTTCACCGACAGCATAAGATTGGTCTGGCCGGAAACAGCCTCGAGCTCAAAATCCGTGTTGCCGAGAAAATGGCCCTCGGCGAATTCAGCCGGAACCTGGTTCGTCGCCAGCCGGACGACCTCAACCGCCCCGGTGGGCACGGCCACCAGCGGGCCGTTGAATTGGCGCACCACGAAGTCGCGCGGGGTGTATCGGGTGGCGCCCTCATCCATAAGGCGGAACACCGCGGCGTCATCCGGCACGATCACCGTCTTCCATCCCGGCGCCTCCAGATTCTCATAGGCAAAGGCATCCAGCAGGTCCTGTTGTCCCCTCGCCAGCAACTGGAAAAGACGGAACGAATGCACCATGCCGGTATCGTAGATGCCCCACAACCAGCGGGCCAGGGCATCACGGGCAGCCTGCTTCTCCGTGGCCGGAGCCTGCAGCCACTCGAAACGGAGCCGCAGGTAATGCAGGTAGCGCCCGTAATCGGCCAGGCGCTCCCGCACGTCGGGACGGTCGGCCAGCCGGATCGCTTCCTGCATGTCGCGGTGCGACAACGCCAACTCCTGGCTGTATAGCAGGAACCCCCGGGCCCAACGCTCCAGCATGCGCTGCATGGGCGGCGCCGCCGCACCGAACGACAGGCGGTAGAACTCCGCCAGAATCGGTGCCGGGTCGGTCTCCAGGTCCCACATCAGGCGTGAGCCCACATACCAGCCGATACCCATGGCCCCGGCGCTGAAGGTCGATTCCGCGGTGTATTCGCTGATGCGGTTGGCATGCCAGAAACGTAACTTCTCCACCGGGGTACGCAGGTAATTGAACGAGGGCAGGTCGGCCGACCAGTCAGGGATGGACCAGTAGTCATAGATGCCCATCCGCTTGACCTTGCGGCCCCAGGCACGGATAAATTCCTCCGGCGTCATACCCGTGGTCTGGAACGCATACGGGATGATCGAGACATATACATTGGTTTCCAGATCGATGCTGGGCGGCCGGGCGTGCTCATTGTAACCGTACAGGTTGACCCATGCTCCCGGGAATTCAGCGGTCACGGCACGAGCCACCTGATTGGCGATGTGGAACACCAGGTCGCTGGCTGAACCGTCGCCGATCCGGCGGCATTCGTCACACGTGCAGTGGCCTCCCCCATCGGAGGGATCCACCGACACGGCGAACGCGGAAGGTCCCTCGGAATCCTTTGCCCGCGCCTGGCGAAAACGATCAAGGCTCCATTTCACATATTGGTCGACCGCATTGGTGTTGGATGGGTTGAGCTTGGCAATCAGCGACCACGGCCCGTGTTGCCCGTTCACCTTTGCCAGGTACTCGGGGTGTTCCAGCAGCATGTCCTTGTTGGCCAGGTTGAACGACTCCCCGGAATGGCCGCCCAGGGTGAACTCGCCGCCGAACCGGTTACGCCGCTTCCACAGATCCCACCGCTTGGCCGCACGGCCATCCCGGTCATACGAAAGTCGGCCGAAACCGCCCGAACCGAAAAAACTGCGCACCCGGTAATCCGGCGT
>MHBQ01000090.1 GCA_001803315.1 Lentisphaerae bacterium RIFOXYC12_FULL_60_16 | reverse complement strand
ACCTCACGGTTGAAACCAAGCTGGGTTCCGCCGGCCAGAAAGGCGCGGTGAACGGCCGGGGCGAACTGGACTTGGGCGACGGGATCATCCGCGATTGCAGCGGCAACAACGAGAATGATAGCATTCTTGATACCTTCCGTCAGTACTTCCGCCTGAAGGAACCCGGCTTTCTGTCATCCGCCCTGATCAGTGCCCGGCATAATGCCCATGTGGACTTTATTGCCAGTGATCCGGACCCCCTGCGACAGGGCACCATGGCAGCCCACTGCCCCAACCACAGCGATGGGGCCACCTATCCGTCCCACATGTGGGTCGGCGGATTGTTGGCAGCCTGGTGTCTGACCGCCGAACGCGATTTCGAAGCAGCCGCCATTGCCGTGGGAGAGAATATGCGGCGCTGGCAGATTCAGCGTCCGGAGATATTCTATTGCGACAGCCGGGAATGCGGCTGGCCGATGCTGGCCTATGTTCAGTTGTGGCACCATACGCATGATCAGCGTTGGTTGGATTATGCGGAGGAAGTCTTCCAGGCCTATCGCCGGATGATGACCCCCCAAAGCGAGATCCTGCACGAAATCCCCCACGGCATGGGAACCTTCCTGCAGGGTTATGGTGAGTTCATGACCTGGCGTGCCTGCTATTTCTACTACGAAGCCTCCGGCAAGGAAGCGGTGAAGCAATTCCTGCTCACGTGCCTCAGCCAGCCTCCCGTCTACCTTCGCTCGCCACGACAACTCGGTTCCGGCGGCTGGGCCTGCAATGATCTGTTCCCCGCCTGGGCCGCCTACACCCTCAGCGGCGAGAAGCATTTCCTGACGGATAATTATCCGTTCCTGCGCTGCCTGATGAGCCGGGATCGTTTCCCCTGGGGTGGCGTCGACATGCATTACTACCTGAACGCCCTGCATGAGCTGAAGGAACTCGATCCGTTCTGCTGAACCGTTCCCGGATGGTCGACGGTATGGTGTTAACAGGCCGAACTACCGGTACCGGCCGTAGGTCCGCGCGGTGTCGATCATGGCGTGCAGGTTGGCGTCCGGCGTGTCCCGCCCGCACTGGTCCCCCGTGGAAAGGATGAACCGGCCGCCTTTCCCGGCGGCATCGATGGCCGCCCGGCTGGCCCGCACCACGTCATCGGTCGAACCGCGGAGCATCACCTCCGTGGTATGGAGATTGCCCTTGAGCACCAGCTTCTGCCCGTACAGGCGTTTGAGTTCCGCCAAATCGCAATCGCCCATCGGCGGACATTCCAGCGGATCGATCACCGTCAGGCGCGTCTCCTCCGCGAACATCCGCACCAGTTCCTTTTCCGGCCCGCACGAGTGCACGTGCGTGGGGATCCCCACCCCCTCCGCCAGGTCGATGGCGCACTTCAATCCCGGCAATGCCAGCTCCCGCACCATCTGCGGGGTCTGGTAGATCAGCGTGCCGGACCCGCCGATGCAGAAGAAGTCGGGTTTCACATCCATGGCCATGATCCGCCGGAACCGTGCTTCCGTGACCGCCAGGTGTTCCGCCCGCCAGCGTTCATGAATCTCCGGCTGTTCATAATAGGCCACCAGCCGGTCCTCGCCATATACGATGATGCTCCACGTCAGGCGCACCCCCACCAGTCCCTGGTCACCCAGCAACGCCTTGATGCGCTTCAGCCCTTCCGGCCCCAGGTCCACCTCCTTGACGCCTTCCACGGGCTCCCACCGTTTCGGGATGGCCGGCAACCCGATGGCCTCCGGCTTGACGTGGGCCGTCGGGGGATCCGCCACCAGATAGACGGTAACCTCGGGCCGCCACACGCGCCGCCCGTTATCGACATGGGACTCCTGCACCACCAGCCGTTCGGCATCCCGGTGCACAATGAACCGCTCCCAGACAGGTCCGTCCGTAACCAGTTCCTCCGGGAACGTCAGGGGGAAATAGCCGTCCATCAGGGAATCGATGCCGAAATGCTTCGCACAATCGATATAGGCCTCCCAGATCGGGGGATCGTTGTACAGGTACAAATCCCAGAACGGCTTGCCGGTCAGCCGCGCCGGGATCATGTTGGAAAAATCCGGCGCCACGGGGACGCAGTCCGGGATCTCCCCCTTCAGCACCGTCAGTAACCGCTCACGGGATGTCATCGTCATACCCTTCCTTTCGCGCAGCGGAATGTACCACGTCCCGCCTCCAAACAAAGATAATATCGAACCGTCTCCGGCACACGCCGAAACCCGCGATGCGACTGGAGTGGTCACGTTTTGTGTTGTATATATGACCCTTGGCGCGTAGATGGTATCTGGGCATTTATACTGGAGGTTGGCATGTTCCGGATACAGCCATGGATGATCCTGCTGGTGGTTGCCGGGGTGCAGCCCGGCCCGGCGGCAGACCGGTATGTCCGGTTGGATCCCACCGCCTCCGCCCACCCGTACGAAACCTGGGACAGCGCCGCCACCAATATTCACGACGCCATCACCGCCGCCGGGGAAGGCGAAACCGTCTGGATCACCAACGGATCCTATGCCGTTACCAACGAGATTGTGCTGGGTTCCGGAGTCATCATTAAAAGCGTCAACGGACGGAACGTCACCACCCTGCGGCGCACCCTGGCATCGGAATACCGGCTGTTCAGGATCAACCATGCCGATGCCGTGCTGGACGGGTTCACCATCACCAACGGGTATGGCCGGGCCACCACGGCGGGTGGTTCCAGCTTGGGCGGAGGTGTCCGGCTCGATGCCGGAACCGTGCGCAACTGCCGGATTGTCGGGAATACATCACGCGCCGGCATGGAAGGCGAATCGCCCAATACCGGATGGGGTTATGGCGGTGGCGTATACCTGACGGCCGGACACTTGGAAAATACCGATGTGTTGAACAACATCGCCCGGGGAAGCGGCGGCAGCTCAAGCGCGGACGGCGCCGGCATCTTCATGGACGGCGCCGGAACCATCAGCTCCTGCACGATCACCGGAAATTACGCGTACGGCACGGGCAACGGACAGGGACATTGCGGCGGTGTCCGCATCGCCGCGGCAAATGGCATCCTGGCCGGCAGCATCATACACGGGAATCGGGCCGCATCAGCCAACAACGTGGCGGCCAATTACGGCGGCGGCGTCTACCTGACGGCGGACAGCGTAGTGAGCAATTGCACCATCTCCGCCAACCGCGTAACCTTCTGGCAATCCTTCGGCGCCGGCGTCTACCTGACAGCCGGTCTGGTCACGGATTGCATGATCGTCAGCAACCGGGCGGAGACGGGAAACAGCTATGACGTGAACGCCACCCCGACCGGCGGCGGCGTTTATATGACCGGCGGGACCCTGTGCAACTCGATCATTGCCCGGAACCAGGCAACGCAGACGGGACAAATCCGGCCCGGAGCAACCCGGGGGGCCGGCATCGCCCTGCTGGGAGGCCGGGTCGAGCACTGCACCATCACGCGCAACTGGGGGGACCGGTGGGGGTGGGGCGACGGCCTTTACCAGACAGCCGGCGAGGTGTTCAACTCGATTGCCTTCCATAACTTCAACGATACGGTTACCAATTATACGGCCGATCATGTGAATCTCCTCCAAACCGGCGGAACCTTCGGTTTCTCCTGCACCACCAACACCTTCGGGCTCTCGGGAACCAGCAACGTGATCGGAGATCCGGGATTTATCAGCCGGCTGACCGGCAATTACCGGCTTTCACCGGGTTCCCCCTGCATCGATACCGGCACCAACCTCGCATCCATCGCCTCGGACCTCGACGGCAACCCCCGTTCCCGTGACGGCAACGGGGACGCTGCCTCCGTTCCAGACATGGGCGCCTACGAGGCGGCGCCGCTGAACACCGGTCCCTTGCAGGTCAATATCACCGCATCCCCCGAGGCCGCATTCGATGCGGCTACCGTGAACTTTACCGCCCGGGTTGCCGGCGCCGACACCACCGGGATCACCTATACCTGGGACTACACGAATGATGGTACGCCGGATGATTCCGGCACCGACAAGGGCTCGGTCAGCCACACCTATTCGGCCCCCGGTTATTACACGGTCAAAGTGACTGCCGAAAATTCAGCCGGCACGTCGATCGTCACCCGGGTGGCCGGGGTCCGCATTTTCCCGTCAACGGTTTATATGAAACCCGGCGGTTCCGGCACCTTTCCCTTTGATACACCCGCCAAGGCCACCACCAACCTGCAACCGGCCATCGACGCGGCGGCTCCCGGCGCCACCGTCCTGTTGGATGATGGCATCTACCAACTCACCACCCCCGCCATTATCCGCCGGGGCATCACCCTGACCAGTGTCAACGGGCCGGCTGACTCCTTCGTTGAACGCAAGGCGGGCGCCAACACCCGCCTGTTGGTCGTCATGCATCCCGACGCAATCGTCGAACGGCTCACCCTGCGCAACGCCAACTTCCAGCGGTCCGGCATGGCGTATGGCGGCGCCCTATGGATGTCTGCCGGTATGGTCCGGAACTGTGTCATAACCAACAACCTCGTCCAGGGCCTTCCGAACCAACCCGGCGCCGGCGGCGGCGTGTATATGACGGGAGGAACGCTTCGCAACAATCTGTTGTTCCGTAACGGGTGCCGTTCCAGCAACTCATCCGCCCATGGCGGCGGGATCCACCTAACCGCCGGCATGATCCAGAACTGCACGGTGGTGTCCAATGCCTCTGAAGGAGCACTGGGAAGCGCCGATACCGCCGACACTTCGCGCGGGGGTGGCGTGTATGCGACCGGCGGAAGCGCCAGCAATTCCATCGTGGTCTTCAACTGGATCCGCAACCCCACACCCACCGTCGGCATCCAGATATCCGGAACCAACCGGTTCGGTTATTCCCACGCATCCGAACTGGCCACCGGCGTGAACGGCAACCTGGCAACCGTTGAACCCTTGTTCGTGGATCGCCTGGCAGTCAACTTCATCCTGCACGGGGATTCCCCCGCCTTGGATGCCGGCCGGGATCAGGACTGGATGGAAAACACCCAGGATCTCGGCATGACGCCCCGCATTCAAGGCCGGCGGGTCGACATGGGCGCCTACGAGACCATCATCATCCCAAAGGGCACCGTGATTATCGTCCGGTGATCATCCCCGGTCCACCGACCAGCGTTCCGCCTGTTCCAGCAACCCGCGCGCTTCCGGCTCGGACCGGCACCAGGTCTGGATGTACAACCCACGCGCCGACAACTGGTCCAGCGCGGACCGGACTTCGTCCGCCGGAAGGGAGATGTGCAGGTTCTTTCCCGCCCGCTGCACCTTCCGGAGTACATCGATGAAATGCAGGGGACTCGGCTTTCCCGCTCCCGGCAGAATTTGAATGGCCTGCAACCGTTCCAGCCCGCACAGGGTATCCACGTGCGCGAAATTGCCGATGCCATCCACGTGATACACCGCGTAATCGAGATAGTCGAGTTGCCGCCGGATGGCCGGCAGAAAAAGATCCTGGAACATGCCGGGTCCGATCATGTAGGCAAAGTCGTTCTGCGCGGCATAGAATTTCCCCGGCGCCCACAGCGGAAACCAGCAGGTCGATCCCTCATCCGCCTCGCAGATATTCCGGTACAGCATCCCGTAGTGATCGCACCACAGGTCCATGAGGTGGCACTCGGCATCCCGCACCCAGTCCGGCCGGTCCACACAGTCGTACAGCAACCGGTCCGTGGTGCGCAGGGCGGCCAGGGTGTCGCCGCACCCGCCGAACGCTCCGATGGTCATCAGCCCCTTGCCGCGCATCCACGCGGAACCGCGCACGACGGATTCGACGGCCAGCCGGTAGTTCGGATGTTCCGTGTCGATCTTCAAACGCCGGATATCCGGTTCATCCTCCTGGTGGATCACCGGTTCAATCCAGCCGGTGTGCATGTCAAGCGTGCAGGTGGCGCCCATGAATACCGGCAGGCAGGTGTGACCGGGATAGCCCCCGCTCCAGATCGGGATGGCTTCCCCGCCGTAGAACGTGGACGCCATGGCATGTTGCGCCCGGCGGTTGATCGCCTCCAAATCGAACCACCGTTCTTCCAGGGTCTTCGGCCCGGCCGGTTCCGGCAGATCGGGCCGCGGTTCATGGGGCGCATACACCGCCAGGGCGCATCGCCCGAAATACGCATGGTTCCACCAGGCACGGTAACGCGCCTTGGTCTCCTCCCAATCCGGTTTGTATTGAAGATTCATGGCATATTTCCCGTTCCCTTTTCTGACCAGCATTCACCACGGAGACAGAGACGAGTGTTCAGTATTCAGACCAATCCGCCTCTGAACACTGGCTTCTG
>MHBQ01000089.1 GCA_001803315.1 Lentisphaerae bacterium RIFOXYC12_FULL_60_16 | reverse complement strand
CACAACTCCAGAACAGGACCTGTGCAATCACTTCCTTCACAAAAGACTCCCATGAATGATGATTTACCGCTCTTTGCATGAGCATGAAATCAGTCAATCGCAGCAAGGACTCCACTCACACATTTCATCTTGAGAGCTATTAAAGGCTTCATCAGCCATAGGAGCCGCGATCAGTATTGCCGTATATATGTCCGCCTGAGCCGCACACAATCCATATAGCGGCGGGAAAATCATGAGCGGGAGGCAAGCTTTGCGCATGGCAAGACCCAAGGCTACATCGCATTCCACCTTTGAAGCCCCGCATTGTCCATAACATCGGTCATGATTATTACATGCAGGAGTAAAACTCACCATTCCGAAAAAACTGTCCGGAACATCAAAAGAAGCTGATCCACACCCGTTTACTGTTGGTTCACGTCCGTTAGATTGATTAGTTCGATATTTCTTCGGACAGGTCGATCCCGGATCAGCTGATTTTTTCTTAGCATCGGAAGGGCATATTTGACATCCAGCAGTATAAGGGTTGAGTGGGGTCAAAGGTTTCATCCCAAGTATATCAATTCCCTGCACCGGATTCACAATATACTGGTAAAGATTCTTCCCACCTTCTTCTCCAATCGGATCCCTCCCTACCCACCGCCCGGTTCCAGAATCATAGAAGCGATATCCCCACCACCCGAGTCCCGTCTCCTCATCCCACCACTTGGTGGAGAAGCGGAACGGGTTGATTTTTGCCATTGGGCCGGAGGAGGCGACTACTGCGGCATAGGGGGAATATTCGTAGTGGGCGGCAACTTCCCCTCCGGTGGTCAGGCACTCACTGACGTTGCCGTTCGCGCAGTACGTGTAGACCACGGTGGTCGAGTTGCTGGTGGTCGGGTCGATGAGCTGCGCAGAAAGCAAGCCACCGATACCACCGGCGCCCTGGAGGCTGCCACTGAGATCGAGGCCCCACGCAAACCAACTGACGTTGGTTTGGATTGCAGATGGCAGATTGCAGATGGCGGATTCGCGGACGAGATTCCAGCCATCGAAGATGAAGCGGGTTTCGGAGGCAAGCGCCCAGTCGTTGGATGCCGTGCTCCAGTCGTAGACCTTCTTGGAGACCCGCCGACCCATGTAATCGTAATCGAACATGAGCTTCTTCCTCGGGACCCGGTCCGCTACCGCTGCCGCCGTCTCCACCTGCGATAACCGGTTCTCACTGGTCCAAGTATACGTCCACCGCCCGTCACCGGTCAAATCCCATCATCGTCAGCCGCCGCGTTTAGCCCCCTTGCGGCGGCCTTTCTGGTTCCCGGATTTCCTGCCGGAAGCTTCCTGCAGGCTGGGATATTCGTATCGATCCAGCAACCCGTGACGCCAGGCATGGCCCAGCAGGCGGGCAAGCCCCCGGTACGCATAAGCAACCGGCTTGGCACTGCCACCCCCCTGCACACCCGGTGCGTTCCAGTAGGCAATGTCCAGCGATAACCCGGCCATGTCCAGAAAACGCCGGTCACCCGTTCGTTCATACCCGATGCCCAGCGCAGTGCCGAAATCAATCCCGCGCATCTGGCCTTCCCGCGCCGCATTCATCGCCTCATCCGCCAGGTCGTGGCAAAACGCCTTGAGCCATCGGATGACGTCTTTCCGCCCGGTCAGGTCGGCATACAGGTCAATCCCTTCCATCATGCTGGCATACCCGAAGAAGTTCCCGACAATCTGCCGGTTCATGTTCTGGCGGTCATTGCCATTGGAAAGGTTGATCCCGCCGGTGAATCCCGCGCGGTCATACCCAACCAGATAGTCCACCATCTCGTCGAGCAACGGCCTGAAACGCGCCTCTCCCGTGACGTCCACCAGGCAGGCCAGCAACAGTACGGACCATCCAATCTCGCGGTTGAATCCCCACAAGACCTTCCGTAATTCGGGATCGCTGAAATTCTCCACCGTCTTGTCCCCGAGGGCACAGGCCACTTCCAGTGCATCCGGGTCACCGGTCAGGCAATAGTATTCCAGGAGTCCCTGCGTCCAGAAATGACTCGGATACGCGCCGGTGGTCGTGTGGTTGACGGAATGGGCGGGGGTGGCCCGATGCAGCCACCGGTGGTCCGAGTAGTGCAGGAAGTCCACCTCGATGTTGTGGCGGGCGGCCAACCGCAGCGTGTTCCAGAGTTCGACCCGCCCGGTACGCATCAGTTCCTTGCAGAACACATGGATGGCGTCGTATTCGTTGTTGGTCCAGACCGGCTCGGTCAGGTCCAGGTAGGTCTGGGTAGGCGTACTCCGGGGAAATACCGGCGGAATAACCGGCGCACCGGGCAACGGTATGCCACTCCGGCCGGTGTTGTAATGCGAATCCGTATCGCCCACATCAAACTTGGTATACGGCATGTCCAGGTGGACCAGGGACGTTAGGTTGGTCTCGATCCGGACATGGGACCCGTAGGGCATCGCAACGGCCTGTTTGAATTCACCGCAATGGGCGATCCAGTCCGGGCTGACAACCGCCCGGCCATCATGTAGTGGGGCATTCAGGAGCGCTGCCACACCCTGGGGCGCCTGCCGGGGGGCATTGGAAAGCTTGGCGGTACCAGCGCCGGCCTCCTGGCTTTTGGTGAATGCAAGGGTCACCGTCTGCCGGCGGGAACGTCCCTGCGGCAGTTCGAGGGGTTCCGCGGTGGCCGGCCAAAACTCGGCATTGAGCGTGTTGCCGGCGCTGGTCATACGGTTGGGCCTGGCCGCCAGGAAATCCCCCATCCGCAAATAGACGGCATGTGTGCCATCCCCCACCCCGAGCCAGTCCTGCGTGTCCACCAGCGGGGGATCCAGGTAAAAAGGATAGTCCACATCGTCCAGTAGCATGGCCGGATTTTCCACATGGGGGCCACGTCCATAGGAGAAGTCCGCGACAATCCCCACCGGCGCCGGGTTGAACACATGCCGGCTTACATAGAACAGCCCGTGATTCTTCTGGAGAAAGTGACGCCGGGTCTCCGGTCCCATCGACCAGGCGGCGTCCATCGCGATGCGGCGCACAGGCTGCGCAGGCTTGCCCGGTTCCAGGTTGAGGTAGTGATAGTCCAATCGCACCGCCGGCCAGCCGGCCCACACTTCGACATCCAGCCGGTAGTTCAGGCAACGCACCCCGTCCGGCTGGTAGTGTGCCCCTTCCACGCGCAGGCGGATCCGCAAGGGAGTCTGCTCAATCACGCGCACGGTGCGCCGTGATTCATGCCGGGTCGAGGCGCCATCCACGCAAAAACTCAAGTCACCCGGCGCCGCGAGGTAAGCATGCCCGTCACAGGACAATTCGCCCAACACACCCGGTCCCGTTTCACATACCGTCAGACGGATCCGGTCGCTTTCAATCGTCCACGTGCCGGCTTCATGCCGCAGGACAACCGCCGGTTTGAGAACAGGCGCAGACCGCGACACGAGTACCTGGTGGGCACCCGCCTCGCGGGCCCCGAAACTGACCAGACACCAACGGATCGATCCGTCCGGATGCCGCACCAGGACACGCCCGGCCACCGGGCGCGGTTCCCCGCCCGGGCCTTTGACGTCCAGCATGGCAACATCCTTCAAGGTGCCGGCCGGAAACGGTACACCCACCGAAACGGGAAGCCCCGCCGGACACGGATCGCCATATGCCGCCTGGATTTCACATGCCGGAACTCGACGCTTTGCAGAACCCGTTTTCCTGGCTCGTTTTTCGCTCATATTCAGGCGCCTTTCTACCGTTGAACCGTTACCCGTGCCATGCGTACTCCCTGGACGGGATGGCTGTTCCAATTCTCCCGGAAACGTTGCACATCGTAGGTCACAAGCAGGACATCGTCTTCCACCTCGTTCAGCGTCAGGTATTCCCAGGAGTTGCTGTCCCGCACGTTGGTATCTTCCTGCACACGCAGGCGCTGCTCCGCCGAAACGCCCATGAGCGCCTGATGCGCGACCTCAAGCTCGTGCAGGTCAATACGGCCCTGCCAGTTGCGGCCGGTTCCCGACGGGTCACACATGACATACTTCCCGCAATGCCCGTAATGTTCCGCCACATAGTCGAACTGCTTCAACGCTTCCAGCGAGGTAAAGGTGCTCTTGGGCCGGCCAAAACTGCAGACCAGACCGCCACGCCGCAGTTTCCGTATGATCGGCCATACACCGGTGAGATATTCACCGCTGTCCGAAAGACGGAGCGGCTCCGCCGTACTCCAGGTACGGCCCAGATCCGGGGACCGTGCCTGCAACAGCGCTGCACCGGTCCGGGCGATGGCATACAATTCACCGCTGTCCAGGCGTACCAGCGACGCCTCATCGGGCCCTTCCGGCGTGGTATCATCGGCCATCACCAGCGCCCCGCGCTCCCAGGTCCGGCCCGCATCCACCGATTCATACAGCCAGACACAGCACTTCAGGTTCTCCCCATGGCGGCCATACGCAAGCGCCAGCAGATGCGACGGGCTGTCGATCTCGATGATGGACGTCATGTGCAACTTGGCGATCATTACGTTATCCATGGTAATGGCCCGATTGAACGCGCCCCGGTAGGCATGGTTCGCATGGTTGATGACCGGGTACCACGGTTCCTGGGGTTGACCAAAGGTCCGCATGGCACGCAAGGTTGCCGTCTGGGTCCCGGGCGCGTGGATGCGCACGAATTCGTGCCGGAATTCCCGACCATCCCTGGATACGCAGGCATTGGCAACAAACCAATCCGGCGCTTCCGAATCCTGCCAGGCGTAGGAATCGATTTCGTAGCAGGACCCGTCGGAAAACACCTCCATCCACTCAACCCGCGGACAGGGCGTGACAGCCTCCTGCCAGGTTTTTCCACGATCATACGAATGATAGGAAAAACCCGGCGTGAAGTTGTTGTCCGGTCCAATGCCGATGTTCATCCGCAACAGGCCGTCAGGGAAGACCGCCAAATGTGGAATATATCGCCGGTCGACACGATCAGCCAGGATGGTTACCGGTTGCGAAGGAATCAAGCGCATGGAAGCATCTCCCTTTCCCACCATCCAATCACGGACCGGTGGCTTTTAAAAGACCGGTTCAACCGCGGATTTTTTTCCAATAGCGTTTCATGTCGACCACCTGTCCGGACTCCATGGCTTCGTCGATGCCGAAACAGGTGAAGGCCGAAGCCAGGCCTTCCTCAAGCCCGACCGAGGGAGGGGTCCCCTTCAGCATGCTGTTTGCCAGTTCTCCGGCCAGCACATCATCCCCTCCGGCATGACTGCCGACCGAACGGACTTTCACGTCACGGATCTTCTCGCCGAACCCGATCCGGGCCGTCTCAATCCTGCCCGCAACCAGGTCCGCCCGGATCGCCCCGTCCGTTCCCAGCAGCACCATGCGTCGTTCAGGGATCGCGCTATGACAATTGGTATGAAACGTCGCCCGGACCCCGTTCTCATATTCGATCACCGCCACCTGGTTATCAATGATGTCCTTGTCCGAAGTGAACGGATTCTTGTTCACCAGCCCACCCCAGGTCTGGTAGGCCCTTTTTCCGTTTGCATCCCGCCCCAGCCGTCGGATGCGGCCCACGTTCCGCGGCGTATAGAAATCCAGACCTCCGAACGACGCCACCCGCGCGGCACGGGACCCGGTCATCCAGTTGGCCAGGTCAATGTCATGGCAGCATTTCTCCAGCAGATGGGTCCCGGCATACCGCTGCAGACGCCTCCAATCCCCCATGATGTAGCCGCCATGGCAGAAGTGCAGGGTCTCATTGAACTCCATGCTGATCAATTGCCCGATCGTCCCGGCATCCAGGAGCTTGCGGATTGTCCGGTAATGCGGGGCATACCGGAGGCTGAAACCGATATTGAACAGTCGACCGCTTGCCTTCCAGGCTTTGCGCATCGCCAGGCAATCCTCGACCGTCGTCGCCAGCGGTTTCTGGCAGAAGACATGCTTGCCCGCTTCAAACGCCGCGATGGTCTGCTCCTTGTGGAAACAGTTCCAGGAGGCGATCATCACCCAGTCAATGTCCGGCGACTGACACAGCGACTGGTAATCGGCGAATACGCGTGCTTCCGGGCACAGGCCTTTCCTCGCATTACGGATCGATCGCCGGTCCGGGTCAAACAACCCGCGGATTTCCAACCGCGGATTCCGGTTTAACAGCTTCACGGCCACGTGCCGCCCCATCCCGCCGCATCCGATCAGACCGATCCCACCCGTCCCCCGTCGGCCGGCCGCCTGCCGGCAGCGTTTTTCACACGACCGACGCTCGCCGCACCCTCATAAACCTGCTGCTTCGCCATAGTCTCCTGCTTCCTTTCGCCACAACCGCGCATTTAGGAACTGGACAGAACCTGTAGACAACCGTTGTAACCGGATTTCCGTTGCCATGCACAAACGGACCAAATACTACCGCGGTTGAGCAGGTTGTCTATATTGTCTTTCGTAAAACCTTCCAAACGATCAGGCATGAATCCCCGTCGGGATTCAGCCAAAGCACGTGATCTTGACCCTCCATCCCTGTTCCCGCATAGTTTCCGTCGTGCACGTGTTGTTCCAGGACAGGCTTATCGGATTCATGTCAACACCCCTTGAAAAACGACTATTGGTCGATTTATCATGAGGCCGTCAACGGTAGAACGGGAAAAGATCCGGGCATGAAACCGGATCGGATCATCAAAACGCTTACTCCGGATACCCGGAACGATTTTCTCCGGATCGTCCGGGAATACCTGGCAGGCTGGGTTTATTCCCGGCCACCTGATACGAACCTCCTGAACCATTGGGCCACCCTCTCCAATTTCCAGCCTGAAAATATCCGGATTGCCTTCCGCGGGAATGATCCCCAGGCCGTACTCCATGGTGAATGTCATCCCAGGGGCGGTACCGTTCATTTGCTGGCCTCACGCCCCGGCGCAGCAGCAGAAACCTCCGCCTTACTGGAACAATTCGGTCATCAGGTAAAGGATGGGGATGGCCTTGAACTTCTCGGTCCCCATTGGGCCTCGGGTAATTTTTACGGTGGTTATGTGCTCGGGGCTGAATCTTACCTGCCTTCCTGGGACACCAACGGAACCTGCGCCTTTGTCCGTAACGGGTATCGCATGGAAATACGGGGTGTGTTGATGGTCCGACCGCTGGAGGCTGACATTCCGCAAGAACCCGTACCCGCCGGTTATGCAATCATCCCCGTACCCCGTTCGCCTGAATTCGACGCCCAACCGTTCGGTTACCACGCGATGCACAACGGACAAAAAGCAGCCCATTGTTACTGCCGGTTCTATCCGCACTTGACCGCATCCGGCGGCGGCCCGGTCGGCCAGATCGGCAACGTCTCCACCGAGGCGGACCATCGCGGCCGTGGCCTGGCCCGGATCATGGTCAAGAAGTGCCTGCAGGATCTGCGGGAAATGGGTGCCGCCGAAACCCTGATCGCCACCAGCCTGGACAATTTCCCCGCCCTCAAATCCTATGAGAACGCCGGGTTTGAACGCCGTTACAACATAAACCACTGGGTCAAAAACCTTAAGCCGACGAAAGCGTCGGGACAGTGACATCATGGATCTGAAATCAGCATGAAGTACAGGATCAGACGGGAGCCTGAATGCAAACACGCGAAATAATTCCCACCCTCACCGACTTGAGGCTCTTCGACACCGGTGTACAGGAGGCATCATGACATCACGTGAACGCGTTGAACATGCCGTCAACTTCCGGCAACCCGACCGGGTACCCATCGACCTGGGCGGACTCAAGGCATCCGGGATCGCCGCCATCGCCTATGACGGGCTGAAGCGGCAACTGGAGGTCCGGTCCCCCACCCGCATCCTCGATCCCCGCTTCATGATTGCCGACGTGGAAGACACCATCCGGAAACGCTTCCATATCGACACCCTTCCCTTCGACACCTCCACGCTCGGATTCCTCTCACGGCCGGACCATGATTGGGTTCCGCGTCGCCTGTTCGACGGAACCGACGTGCTGTTTCCACCCGAAACCCGCATCGCGGAAACCGAAAACGGCGAATGGGTCCTGTGCAACCCCGACGGGTCCACCACCTCGTTCCGGATGCCGAAGGACGGTTACTATTTTGACGACCTTTCCTTCAACCGGGGCGATGGCATCGACCCCTCCCAGTTCCGTCCGGTTACCACGGTGCCAGAAGAATCATTGGAATACTACGCCCGGCAGGCCCGCCACCTGTATGACCATACTGATTATGCGTTGCTCGGATGGGGGTACGGGGTCTGTTTCCTTGGTATGAGTCTGATCACCGACCGGCGCAGCAATGTCACACTCGGCATGCCGAATGAGTGGCTGATGATGCTGATGACCGAGAAGGAGACCTGCCACGCGATGATGCACCGTTCCGTGGAGGCGTCCATCCAATGCCTGAAACTCGTGCACCAGGCCGTGGGGGACCGCTGTTTCGCCTGGGGCATTGCCGCCGACGATTCCGGCACCCAGCGCGGGGAGTTCATCCGCCCGGACCTCTGGGCGGAAATGATTAAGCCGCATTACCGGGACCTGTGCGATTGGATCCACCGCAACACGAACTGGAAAACCTTTTTCCATTCCTGCGGCTCCGTCTATCACCTGATCCCGCACTTCATCGAGGCGGGCATCGACATCCTGAACCCCGTGCAAACCTCCGCCGACAACATGGAACCGGAACGCCTGAAACGCGAGTTCGGCAAACAGATCGTGTTCTGGGGCGGCGGCTGCGACACCCAGCATGTCCTGAATCATGCCACCCCGGAGGAAATCCGGGAACACGTGAAATCCCGCATGCAGATCTTCAAATCCGGCGGCGGATACGTGTTCAACCAGGTCCACAACATCCAGGCCAATGTTCCGCCCGAAAACATCCGGGCCATGCTCGACGCCGCCTACGAATTCGGCTCCTGATACGTCCGGCAATGTCCCGCTTGCACCACGGGTGTGGTTCTGGCAGGCTCCGCTTGGTTGTGCATTGAGACTTCACTACATAAGGGGGATTCACATGATATCCGGAACATCGCTTCCCATTCGCGGAGTCCATATCGATTGCCGGGCACAGATGCTTCGGAACGACCGGCTTCCCTCCATACTCAAAGACCTGGCCCGCTGGGGCTACAACGCGATCCTGCTGGAATACGAGGATCACTTTCCATACCACGGTAAGCTCGCACCCATCGCCTCGGATGATGCACTGACCCTCCGCCAGGCCCGCGAGCTGGACCGGATTGCCCATGACCTGGGCATACAGATCATCCCCTTGATTCAATGCCTGGGCCATCTGACCTATGTGCTGCGCCTGCCCCGGTTCCGCCGCCTGACGGAAGGGTATCCCAAGGCTGAACCCTATGCCGTATGCCCGGCTGACCCGGGCTCAACCCGGCTGTTCCGCGAAATGGCTGAACAGGTGTTGGAGGTGCATCCACGGTCCCGTTATTTCCATTTGGGCGGCGATGAGGTAAACCTCGAAGCCAAATGCCCCCGCTGCCGGGCTGCGTACGGGAAGATCGACATGTCCGAACGCCTGATAAACCACTATCTGGAACGTGCGGACTGGATTCGTTCCCAGGGTCCGGACCCGATCCTGTGGGGTGACCTGATCATGTCCCACCCGCAACATCGCGACCGGCTCCGGGGCCATGCCGTGATCATGGATTGGGACTACTGGAGCGGCACCCAGCCTGCTCCCGCCCCGCAGGTGGTATGGGGCATGCGGTATCTGCCGGATGTAAAACCCAGCAACCCGGAAACATGGCCGGCGGAATCCCGGAAACTATTTGAATCGTCGATCTTCATGCAGGACGGAAAGTCAGCCCGGCCCTTCCCCTACTCAAAATTTCTCCATGAGGAAGGCCAGGCCTTCATGGTGGCATCTTCGGTCCGGTGCAGCGGCGACTCGTTCTGTGTGCCGGCGGAACCGCTCCACCGCAACAACGTGGTGGGCGGCATGCAGGCAGCCCTCGGACATCGGGCACTCGGTTGCGTGATCACCAGTTGGTCGCTCCGCCGGTCCCCATGGCCCTTGACGGAATACCCGCTCATCGCGGGCAGCCTGGCGTTGAAGAATCCGAACGTTTCCATCCAGGCAATCGACGAGGCGTTTGCCCGCGAACATTTCGGTGTTGCCGATGCCGCCCTGGCGCAGATTCCCCTGCTGTTGGGCACCCGGGTTCCGACCTTTCTGCAAACCGTGGCCCGGTCCGACCTCAAGACCAACGAATGGCTTGCATTGGCATTTGAGAAGCGTTTGGAAACCGCGCGCCAGAACCTGGCCGCGTCCCTGGGCCAGCTGGCAACCCTCCGGCAGAATTGCGCGCGTGCGGAAAAATTGCTGGGCCGTGCCCGGCCCCGCACCGCCCGACAGCAGGAACGCGTGGCGCTCTGGCGCTGGGCGATTCGGATACTCGCATTCTATGCCGAACACGGGCCCTTATGGCTCAAGGGGGAAAAGCCGGCACAATCGCTGGCCGCCATGAAACCCCTGGTGACCTTGACCCGTCGGGTACTCAGCCGGATCTACACCCCGTCAACCGTCGCCGAGGAAATCCAGGCACGGTTTGGCAGCCTTGCTGACTACCTGGAAGGACGTCACGCACGCGAAGGCCAGGTTTCCGGATAACCCGAAGGAACCAGTGACTGTCCCCCGGACTTTCTGAATCATACCTTCCGTGATCGGAAGATCTCCATAAATCCGGACGGATCAACCACAACGACATGCCCAATGGCCGTGGGAGGAAAGTGCTTCCTGTTACCGGTGATTAGCATAGCGCCACATTGGGTTGCAACTTCAAGAAACGGCAGGTCGTCAACATCCGGCATTTGCGCCGACAACGGTCGAGGAACCACCCGTTCGGCTGCATCACGCAGAAATCCAAGAAAATCACGAACCGCCTCCAGGTCCAGTGCCAACCTCGGCTCCCTGCAAACCTGTTCGTATTCTTCAAACATCCTGTCATCCAAACAAGCGACCAAGTCTCCCTTCACAATATGATCCAGGATGACCGCGCTATGTCCGCCACGTGTCATCAGCCCCGATACGAGAACATTCGTATCCAGGACAATTTTCACAGGGTTTCCCTGCTTTGCCGGACGTTCCGGATAATGGTATCCGCCGCAGAAGCTGTAATCCCGGATGTACCGGCCTTCTCCGCGCTGGCACGAATACGATCCAACGCAACACCGGCCCGGGCCCGGCGAATGGCGTCCAGTTCCCTGTCAAACCATTCAGGGTTTATTCGCGACACAATCGCGAAAGGCCGGCCGTTGGCGGTAAGCACCACTTCATCATCCTGGCCGTTCCCCCGCCTTACCGTCCCCGTTCTACCCCGGAATTCTCGAACGGACATGAATTTCATTTGAATACCCTTTAATCGGTTACATAATGTATACCATATACGGGACACATTACGCTACACATTATGATGCCTATCATCAGTGCCATTCGTAACTGTCCCCACGACCTTCCTATCTCCGCCTATATGGAGTTGATACTGCGTCTGTCGGAACTTGAGACCTGCTTTGATAGCGTCAATTGCCTGTTGTATTTCCCTTGTCGAGAACCTCTTCACTGGGTCCACATCTGCATCATTCATCCATTCTGGTGCAGGAGCATCACCCCACGGGTCGACCATGTTCACAGGATTGTTCCCGCAGAACACATACTGATTCAGCCCGCCGCTTATCCCAATCGGGTCATTACTCAGCCATCTGCCGGTAACGGGTTCGTACCAGCGTATGACCCCATAGTGAATTTTGGAAGCATCACGAACCGAGACGGTTGTAGAA
>MHBQ01000088.1:823-16181 GCA_001803315.1 Lentisphaerae bacterium RIFOXYC12_FULL_60_16 | reverse complement strand
CGGCTTTGACTGACAGGCTGATCGTGGAACCTTCACCCCAGGTTCCCCCCACGATCCGCCGGGCAATGGGCGTTTCCACCGATTGCTGGATAAAACGCTTGAGCGGACGGGCACCGTAAACCGGATCATATCCCTTGCGGGCAATCCAGTCGACCGAGTGTTCATCAACCTTCAGCTTCAGCCCCTGCCCTTCAAGCCGGCGCGCCAGGTCCCCGATCAGGAGCGATACGATGGAACGGATCTCATCGAGTTTCAACGGCTTGAACAGCACCACCTCATCCACCCGGTTGAGAAATTCCGGCCGGAACGCCCGCTTGAGTTCCTGCATGACCGATTCACGCACCGTCTCGCGGATTTCCCCGTTCGCATCGATGCCTTCCAACAGGTGCGGCGACCCGATGTTGCTGGTCATGATCACAATGGTGTTCTTGAAATTGACCGTCCGCCCCTGCGAATCGGTCAACCGGCCATCCTCCAAAATCTGCAACAGGATATTGAACACATCCGGATGCGCCTTCTCGATCTCGTCGAGCAGCAGCACGCTGTACGGTTTGCGCCGGATGGCTTCGGTCAATTGACCGCCTTCCTCATATCCAACATAGCCGGGAGGCGCACCCACCAACCGGGAGACCGTATGCTTCTCCATGTATTCGGTCATGTCGATCCGCACCATGTTCGATTCGGAATCGAACATCGCGGACGCCAGGCGCCGGGCCAGTTCCGTCTTGCCCACACCCGTGGGGCCCAAAAACAGGAACGACCCGATCGGGCGCTGGGGATCCTGGATTCCGGCCCGGGCACGCAGCACGGCATCAGCCACCGCCTGGACCGCCTCATCCTGCCCGATGACGCGCTCATGCAGGGTGGCATCCAGCTTCAACAGCTTCGCCCGTTCCCCTTCCAGCAGACGGGTCAGTGGAATACCCGTCCAGCGGGCCACCACCTCGGCGATCTCCTCCTCCGACACCTCCTCGCGCAACATGGCCGGCAAACCGTCGGTTCCCCCCATCGCCTGCTCCATCTCGGCGAGTTGGCGCGTGAGTTCGGGAATCTTTCCATGCCGCAGGCGGGCCAGCTGTTCCAGGTCGTGCTTTCGTTCGGCTTCTTCACTGGCCCGTTCCGCCTGCTCGATCTCGCCCCGCACCTGGCGCAGGCGCTGGATGGCTTCTTTTTCCGTCTTCCAGCGCGCCATCATCGCATCCCGTTCCGCCCGATGATCCGCCAATTCCCGGACCAGGGTCGCCAGACGCTCCTTGCTGGGCTTGTCCTTCTCCTTCTTGAGCGCCGTTTCCTCGATTTCCAGGCGCATGATCAACCGGGTGATCTGGTCCAGCTCCGCCGGCATGGAATCGATTTCGGTCCGGATCGAGGCACAAGCCTCGTCCATCAGGTCGATCGCCTTGTCCGGCAAAAACCGGTCGCTGATATACCGGTCCGACAAGATGGCCGCGCTCACCAGGGCGGCATCCTGGATACGGACGCCGTGATGGATTTCGAAGCGGGATTTCAATCCGCGCAAAATCGAGATGGTGTCTTCCACGGATGGGGCATCCACCTGGACCGGCTGGAACCGGCGTTCAAATGCCGCATCCTTCTCAACATGCTTGCGGTACTCGTCCAGGGTGGTTGCACCGATGCAATGCAGCTCCCCGCGCGCCAGCATGGGCTTGAGCATGTTGCCGGCATCGGTTGATCCTTCCGTGCGCCCGGCGCCGACAATCGTGTGCAGTTCGTCGATGAAGAGGATCACGCGCCCTTCCGACGCCTTGATCTCGGTCAGCACCGCCTTGAGCCGTTCCTCGAACTCGCCGCGGAATTTGCTGCCCGCCATCAACGAAGTCAGGTCGAGGGCAAAAATCGACCGGTCACGCAGTCCCTCGGGAACGTCCCCCTTCAGTATCCGATGTGCAAGACCCTCCACAATGGCCGTCTTGCCGACACCCGGCTCGCCGATCAATACCGGGTTGTTCTTGGTCTTCCGTGACAGGATGCGGATCACACTGCGGATTTCCGTATCCCGCCCGATAACCGGATCGAGTTTCCCGCTTTTGGCCAACTCCACCAGGTCCTGACCGTATTTCTTGAGGACATCATACGAGCCTTCAGGATTGTCCGAGGTCACCCGGTGATGCCCGCGAACCACCTTGAGCGCCTCCATCAACCGGTTCCGGTCAACGCCAAACCCGGCCAGCATGCGGTCCGCCTCAACCAGGGCCAGCAACAAATGCTCCACCGAAACGTATTCATCCCGCAACCGCTTGGCTTCATCTTCAGCCTGCACCAGCACCTTGCCCAATCGCTGACTTACATAAATCTTGTCGGCCTCCGCACCACCGCCGCTCACCCGCGGTTTCTTTTCCAACGCCTCTTCAACCCGCGCACGGATCGGAGCAACCGGGACTCCCATCCGCTCAAGCAACTGGGGGACCAGTCCCCCCTCCTGAGTCAACAGGGCAAGCAACAAATGCTCATAATCCAATTCCTGATGCGAATAGCGAAGCGCCGTTGATTGCGAAACCTTCAACGCCTCCTGCGCCTTTTGAGTCATTTTGTTAATGTCAATCATACAAGCCTCCACTCAAATAATTAGCATTTGTAATGCCAATATAATACACACCTTACCAGATACATATTCTATTGAAATACAATATATTAGAACAATATGTTCAAAACATATTGTGAGTCATTGTGTCACTTCCGCGAGTGGTTTTACAGTCAATATGACTCACGATAAGATCTGAGGAGTAAAATGAAGCCCTGACCGCGATGTTATCGCTTATCCAGCCGGGCGGCGATTCGCTTTGCCTCGTTGCGGACAAACCAGTCCGGATGCTCCGCACATCGCCTGGCACGACGGGCGGCTTCCTTCGGATCGAGCCGGGACAAGGCGTCCAGCTGATCAACCAGCGCGTGGCTGTCGGTTTCCTTATCCAAGGCTGCCTGCAAAGCTTTCAGCGCCGGCTTGAATTCAAGCCGTCCCAACGATTCGGCCGCACTGCGCCGGACCGCCCAATGTTCATGCGTCAACAAGGGAATCAAACGATCACCCAGGTTCCAATCCGCAAAGAAACCGGCGAACCAGGCGCCCGCGCTCATTGCCTGCCAATCGTCGGACCCCAGATCCCGTTCCGCATTTCGCTGCATGATGTTCAGGCGATCATCCGCAGGGGCCGGCGTGCGCCGTACCACGATCATGGCACCCGATCCCGGCAGGTTGAATCCGGACATCTCGACGCAACCATTGGTATACGCGTACGGAAGATCCACCAGGCGGCGATCCCACCCGCACCATTGAACACTGTGCGGACGATCCGGTTCCTTCAAGGAAACGACCAGGTTCGTTTGCGCCTCGGCATGCATGTTATACAGGATCACGACGGTGCCCGCCTCGGTGGACAGGGCAGACGCCATGACCAACGGACCTGAAACGACCAGGTCCTGTCCAACCCCGGCCTCCTTCAACGGCACATACAGCACCTCGCGCTGACCGCTGTCCGGCCACCACTTGAATGCACCGCGGGCGCCGGCACGGCGCGAATAGGCCAGGCCGGCCCGATGCCCCAGATAGACCACCCGTCCCTTGCCTGCCGGTTTCATGCCCATGGCGGGATGCTGATCGCTATACGTGGCTCGGATCGCGGCGCCCGGCCATTCAAACACGCCCGGACGGATCGTCTCCTTTGAACGCCCCTGCGGGGGAACTTCATGTTCCTTGATGGCCGTTTCACCTTCAACCGGGAGTAGTTGAACGGATACCCCCAACGGTTTCGAGTGGTCCCGCTTTAATCCGGTGAGTTGCTGCAGCAGATCATAGGGCTCCTTGTATTCATCGCACACCAGCGCATCGGCGCAGGCCCACAACAATCCGCCGCCTTTCACCCATTCGCCGATACGGTCCTGCACGGTCCGGGAGACGTACTGCTCCAGCACCAGCAACGCATCATAATGGGCCAAAGCACCCTCCAGCACCTGCTCCTCCGTGACCAGTTCCGGTTGGTAATAGCTATGCGCCAATGCCAGGAAGGTTGCCCGCTTGTCCGCAAAGCTCCCCTGCGGCCACCAGATCTCCTGGGGCGCACTGTAGAGCAATGCCACCCGGCTGGGCCGCATCAGGCCCGGCCCCAGGATGTCGTCCATCTGGGCGGCCTGGTTGTTCAGGTGCATGACCGCCCAGCCAAGTCCACTGTGCGACCAATATCCCTCGGTCACCTCGTAATCCGGTCCATAGTTATAGTAACTGATGAACTTGCACTGGTTCCCCAATTGCGTGTAACCACGGAACAGGCTGGGATTGACGCAGTGCATCATGGGAAAGGAGCGGGGCGGTTTGCCGAAGTCGGCGCCATAACGGCGCGCCCCGGCGTTGAATGGCGCCACGGAAAAGGCCACCGCCTGGTGACTGTCCCAGTTCCAGCTGCCGCTGGTCATCCAGTCGCTGATCCCCGGCATCAGGCCGGGGTATTGGGCCAGTTGAAACATGTCGAGCGACATCTTGCTGGGAAAGTAAAGCGCATGACCGCTCAGGGCGACGTAGGATTGTACGTCGGGGTTGGGCCCTTGTTTCCGCACCGCCTCGGCGGCAAGGGCAAATCGTTTCGGCGTAATGTAGGACTGGTACCGGCGACTCCAGTAGTACCGCTTGTTTTCCTCCGGCGTTTTCGGATCCTTCATCAGCATCTCGACTTCGTCCAACGTCGACTTCCCGAATACGGAGGTTTTGACACCCTGCGCCGCCAGCCAGCGCCGGAAACCGGCAGTCGCATCCGCTGGCTTCAATGCGGTCTCGCCGGGCTCATCGGCCAGCTGGAAGATCCGTATGCCGGGCGTTGCACCCTGTCCCTTGCCGTCACCAAAGAATTTCTCGTAATACGCGTTGAACTGGCCGCGCGCCTGGTCCTCATCGTAGGGCATGAATCCCGGGGGACCATACTGGCCCGCCTGGCTGTGCCACCCGTAAAGCGTCTCATACTTGGCAGCGTCTTCACTGGTCACCACGCTGTTGAATCCCATCAAACGGAAGGATTTCACCATGTATTCTGCCGCCCCACCGGTGGTGTATCCCCAGGCATTGCCAAAGAACAACGGTGGACGCGCCAGCGGATAGAGCTGTCCGCCGGTCTGTTCCAGCGTGCGGAAATAATACCGCCGTTCCTGTTCCCGGAACGTCCGCAAATCCGCAAAATCAGGCGTCACGATGATTTTCGCACCATCCGGTTCATTCCAGTCGAAATCCCGCATGAAAACGGAATCGTCCTGCACGAGGCTGAACCGGGTGATCCCTTTCGCCCCTTTTGGAATCGAGAGGATCAGGGATCCATTGGCGTTGCCCGGCTGGCCGCGCAGGTCAACCCATGGGGTCCAACCGGTTTCCTTCACGGGTTCCGGGGTCAGTTTGAGTCCCGACAACGTCCAGGGAGAATGGTGAACCTTCATCACGCCGGTGACATTCACGGTCGCCGCCGGGTCCGGCAGTTGATCCACCCGGAAACGGATGAAACTGCCGACCGGCTCCATCAGACCGGGGGTATCCGACCAGAGTTCGATGGCGGACACAAGCGCGCTTGGACCCGTGGTGTGAAAGAAGGACAACGACACCACGGCGTCACGATAGATCGATGGCGGCAGGGTCAGGGTTCGCGTCACCTGTTGCTGCATGGGTAATTCCCTGGCAACATCGAGATTTTCCCCATCCGCTTCCACACCCACGGCGCGGTCATACGCCATGTTGAAATAATGGATCCGAGCGATATAGCGGGCTGCCGGTCTGAGCCCAACATAACGAAACACCACCCGTGCACCCTGCTGAATGCCGTGGGCACAGGTCAACAGTCGCGTATCGGTGATTTTGAGCGCTTCGCGTTCCGCTTCGGGAATGGCCCAGTTCCCACCAACCGCAAGATGGGGTTGCTGGCCTGGATTCCCACAATCATCATCCGCCACGAGCGTAAACCCGCGGGCCGGCGGTTCACGTTCCGGGCCAGCCGACATCCGGACCGGAAGACTCAACACGAACAGCACAACCACCATACAAACCGGCTTTATCATACCGCCTCCAATGGGTCCCGTATTTATGAATCCGGGGCATCCCTTCGTTATTCAGCCACCACCCGGATATCCGGGGACGGCATTAGATTGTGTTTCCAGTCATCGGACACCGGCTGACTGTTCGGGTAATACATCAGGAGCACCCGGTTACCTGACCGCGCAAAAGGCTGAATCGGCGCCGCATCCCCTCCCGTCACCCGGATATCGAACGGTTCCAGGATTTCCTCCTGGCTCCATCCTACCCAGACATATTCCGGCAGGAAACGCACAAACCGGTACCGGCCGGACACATCAAGATCCTGCCTCAAATCGCCGACGCTCTCGGATGCCGTCGAGCGGATCAGGTCGTACGCATAGACGGGTCCGGCCAACATGACCGCAAGACCGAGCAGGACCCCTTCACCGGATCCTGCTTCCGCACTGAGATAGGTGATACCGGCTCCGGCGCCAAGTATCAGTGTGCCGGCCGACACCCCCACGACGGTTCCGGCGCCGATCATGCCGGCAAACCGGGCCGACGACAACAGCACGGTATGGCCGTAGCGGGAATCTTCAACCAATTCCCGGATCGCATTATTCCGCTGCCAGTGACGTACATACCAGTAAGACGAATCCGGCGACCGGAACACCGGCACG
Organism: Lentisphaerae bacterium RIFOXYC12_FULL_60_16; assembly: GCA_001803315.1. GTDB lineage: Bacteria > Verrucomicrobiota > Kiritimatiellia > UBA8416 > YA12-FULL-60-10 > YA12-FULL-60-10. Next base: position 9,500 of record MHBQ01000088.1, on the reverse strand, counting down.
TTGCGGCCGCTTCGATCCGTCAATTCCACCGCACGACGCACGCCTTGCGGCTTGAATTCGATATGCCGCAACCCACGGAGCAGATTGTAGTCCTGTTTCGGGTTCCAGCAGGGCGCGGGGCCGATCCCTCCAAGCACCAACACCAGATGCCGGGGCTGCTGAGCGGCATCCCCCAGGGTTTGAGCCCACAGGAGCGACTCATCCAGCCGGGCGGCCCGCCTCAGGTCAACCGCCGCATCCTCCCATTCCCCGGCCATGGCCCAAAGACTCGCGGCCAGGATCCGGAGCATGGGATCATCAAAATGTCCTTCCTCACTCCAGGGTGAATCCAGCAACCAGCCAACCCGCCGGGCCTCAACCCGGGCACTCGCCATATCGCCGCGCATGGCGTAACCCCAACCGAGCAGGATATGCATCCAGATGATCTCATGTTCCGATGGATAGTATCCTTCCGGCGTATCCGCATAAAAAAACGCCTTCAGGTCCTCGGACACCTCATACCGGGCACGGCGGTCGATCGACACGGCATGTTCACGCAGCACATCAATCTCCGGATTCCCCTGCAGAATGTTCAGATACACCTTTTCCATGTCCGTGATGAACCGGCCGTTTTCCCCCGTGGGGAACTGTGCCAGGGCTTGCTGGGGTGAATTCGAGCTTAGCGCACTGACACTCGCCCGGTAGTGGGCGGCGGTAAGATAGGTGGATTGGCAGCCGGTGGACAGGCAAATGGCCCACGCAAGCACGATGAGGAATGGCAACTTCCGTTGTAGCGAATGGTGTAGGGTCATGGTTCCAAGTCTCCCGCCGTTTATCCCTTGCTCCAAGGTCATCCCGTATAACACCCGGACCGGACATAGTCGATCCGGAACGTTGCCGGCAATTCCGCCGGATCGCAAACCACGGCTTTCATGCCGGCGGCATGAACGGCAATCATGGCCGATCAAATCCTCCATGGCCGACGGCTCACCGGCACGCCTGCCCGCCAGAGACTTGGTAACGCAGAGACCGCCACATTTTCCGCCGTAGGCGGATCTGCCTACAGCAAAACTTCCACGACTGAACCTTCGACTTCCTTGTGCTGTATCCCACATTGGATGCGAAGAGAGGTTGATGTTTGGTCACAGGGGGAGTATGGTTGCCTTGAGGTGAGAACATGCTGAAGTCAATCGAGGCCACAGTTGAGATAAACGGAGATGTGCATCTTCGGGAACCCCTCCATGTGACGTTCCCGTGCCGCGCCATCGTAACCATCCTTGACGAGCCGGACATTCCCGAAACGGCCATCCTGAGTGAAGCAAGCTTGGCGAGGGACTGGGAGAGACCGGAGGAGGACGCGGCATGGTCGCACCTTCAGTAGGCGCTGTTGTTCTGGTCAGATTTCCGTTCTCCGATTTGTCCGCCAGCAAGCTGCGTCCGGCTGTCGTCAATGCCGTGGTTGCCATGCTTCGCCCAGCCCCCACCCCGGGGACACAAAAACTATCCTGAACCCCTCCGGAAACCGGGAGGTTCAATCGGTTGATTCATAAGGAATCACACAACATGAATTTCAAGGGTGTCATTTTCGATCTTGATGGAACCGTGTACCGCGGCAAGGAGGCCATTCCCGGCGCCGCCGACTTTATCCACCACCTGCGGGACCGCGCCATCCCCATCCGGTTTGTCACCAACCGCGCCAACCGGCCCGCCGGCGATGTCTGCCAACAACTGACCGGCATGGGGCTGGATTGCACCCCGGCCGATGTCCTGACCTCGGCCGATGCCACCGCCGCCTACCTCAAACCGGGCCGCGTTTATGCCATTGGCGAATCCGGCCTGATCGAGGCGCTTGACCGGCATGGGTTCATCCGGGATGACCAGTCCCCGGACTACGTGATCGTGAGTTTCGACCGTGAATTCAATTTCAAGAAACTCTCAACCGCCGTCCGCCTGATCAGCAACGGCGCCCAATTCGTGGCCACCAACCCCGACCGTGCGCTCCGCCTCGAACACGGCATCAGCCCCGGCACCGGATCCCTCGTGGCCGCCGTGCAGGCCGCCACCGGTGTGGCACCCCTGATTATCGGCAAGCCGGAACGGCGGATCTTCGACATGGTGCTCAAGGATATGAACCTCGCCGGGTCCGACGTGATCGCCATCGGCGACAACCTCGACACCGACATTCCCGCCGGACAGGTCGTGGGCATGCGTACCGTATTGATTCTAACCGGCATTTCCACACGGGCCGACCTTGCCAGGGCACCCGTCCCCCCCACCTGGGTGGTTGAGACATACGCCGAACTGGAAGGAATCCTGCTCGTATGAGCCCCTTCACCGTTGGCGAATCCCTGACACTGGAAATCACCTCCGTCGTCTTCCCGGGGATTGGTCTTGCCCGTCACCAGGGAGCCGTGGTGTTTGTTCCGGGCGTCATGGCGGGTGAAACCGTTACCGCGGTTGTCCGTAAAGCCGCCGCACGCCATGCCCATGCAACACCCGCCACACTCACACAGGCCCACCCGTCCAGGATCATTCCAACCTGTCCCCTGGCCCTGCATCCGGACCCGGATGGTTCCTTTCCGTCCCGGCCGGTCTGTCCGGGATGCGCCTATGCCCATATGCCCTATGCGGAAGAATTGGCCATCAAAAGCTCCCAGTTCGCCAACCTTTTTGACCATACGCTCCACATTGACCGCAACGGGGAAATCCCGGCATTCCCTGCCCCATCCCCGCTCGGATACCGCAACAAGATCACACTCCATGCCCGACGTACCGGTCAGGCCCTTACCCTGGGCTACATCGGAACCGACAATAGCACGGTCCTCGATGTTCCGGCTTGTCCGTTGGCCGCTGAGGCTATCAATCGCACCCTGTCCGAATTGCGTACAACGCCCGGAGCCCTGGACCATTTGAATGATCAGGCAGAACTGGTTCTACGACACACATCCTTCAATGGGGTCCTGCACTGGATCAAGCGTCAGACCCTACCCGTGCCAACCCTGACCGAAACAACCCCCCTGGGGCCAATACAGGTCCCCACCGATGCCTTCTTCCAGGTTAACCCACCGGTGGCCGGTGAATTGGTCGATCAAGTTCGTCGCATGGTCCATGAACAAGCGCCGGAGCGTCTCATTGACGCCTACGGCGGCATCGGGCTCTTCGGGCTCGCCTGCGCCCGTGACGGCATCCCTTCCGTCCACATCCTCGAATCCAACGAACCCTCGGTCATCGCCGCACGCCTCAATGCCAGGACCCTTAAACTGGCGGGCGTTCACGCTCATATTGGAACCGTTGAACGCACCCTGGCCGGTCTCCTGAAAGGCGTTGCCGAACATACGACGGTCATTATCGATCCACCCCGGACCGGACTTTCCGCGCAGGTCCGGGCGAGCCTGGTCCGCCTGCATCCCCGCCATCTGCTATACGTATCCTGCGCTCCGGACACCCTGGCCCGTGACCTTCGTGACCTGTTCACCGGCGGATACCGTTTCCGCAGCACCCGATGGTTCGACATGTTCCCCCGAACCCCCCATTTCGAAACCGTCACGGAACTGGAATGGACCCCATCCGGCGCAGCTCCGCAAACGTGAAATTCCGCCGGACAAAGCAGACGGCTCGCGTGGACTCTGGAGTTTCAGAGAAGACAACCTACCGCTTTGGTTAAAGAAAACACCAGGTGCAATTTCTACAATTTTCTGCGAATATATTGCCTATCCCTGATTTTTTGGCTGTTATATTCAGGATTATCCGGCATGAAGTCGTACCGATTACGAAATCGATGGGTGGTGGGGCTCCTGTTACTTCCAGTTCTGGTGTCGGGAAGTATTGTCCAATCCAACTCGATCAGTGTGGTATCCCAATCGGCGTTTCCCTGCAGCTCCGTCGATCTGATCAACCTGGGACAATCGACCGCAACGAACCGGGTACCGGTCCCGGCAGACCCCCAGCAGTATGGAGTTTCGGAAGCATTAAATAACGGGCAGATCGGTGCCCCAAGTTCGTTGTCCACAAACGGGGTGGGAGCGGAGGCCTCCTGGCAAGTCACCTTTTACCTGGATACGGCAACGAATCCCGACGGATATACCATCACGAATGTCTCAACATTTGCCGCCTGGGCCGGTGGCCGGATATCGCAGTCATACGAACTCAAGCTGGCTTTTCAGGGGGATCCGAGTCCCGGGACCTTTTATTCATACGGGAGCTTCAGCGTCTCGGGGGGGGCTCCCGCAAACGGATCGACCCGGATAGAACTGACCGATCCCATCGGACGGATTGCCGACAATGTGAGCGCCATCCGCCTTATCTTTGCCGCCAACGGGACCATTTATCGCGAAATTGATGCGGTGGGGTTTGCCAGCACGAATACCGCCACGGGTCCGCCGGCCATGACGGTGTATGTCGCCACGAACGGGACCCATACGACACCGTTTGATACCTGGGCCAAGGCAGCCACCAACATTCAGTCCGCGGTGGGACTCTTTATCAATGCCCTTGTCCTCGTAAGCAACGGAACGCATGGGGTCACCAGTCAAATCACACTCAACGACGGTACGACCGTCCGGAGCATGAACGGGTCATCGAATACCGTCATTCGACGGACATCCGGAAGTACGCGGATCTTCAATATAACGGCCGATGCCACGATCGATGGTTTCACGATTCGTGACGGGAACATCGGGTCCGGTGGCGGCGGAGTGAATATGACGGCCGGTACAATCAAGAACTGCATTTTCACCGGCAACTCGGGGGTTTATGGCGCCATCCATATGACCGGCGGGGTGGTCTCCAATTGTATCTTTCACGGCAACACCGCCACGGCCGATGGCGGTGGCATTCATATGGCAAACCCCGGTGGTTTGGTGACGCATTGCATGATGACCAACAACACCGTTGGCCGTTGGGGGGGAGGTTTTGAATTCGAACAAACAACTTCCAACGGGATCATCCGCAACTGCCTCATTGCACGGAATTACGCATCGGATTCCGGTGGGGGGCTATCCGCCTATCTCACCACCGCTGACAAGCGCGGCCGGATTGAGAATTGCACGATTGTCTCCAATACAACGCCGGGGACGGGTGGAGGGATATGGCAGAACGGTAGTGGTTTGCTCCTGATGACCAACAGTATTGTCTATTTCAACCACGCCGCACTGAACTACGACATCGGTGGTACGATCACGGCCGGATATTCGTGTTCGCCGACATGGAGCCCATCCAATCTCGGCAGACATAACATTACGGATTCACCGAAGTTCATTGATCTGACCAATGGTAACTATCGGCTGCAGATGGCTTCCGATTGTATCGATTCGGGAACGAATCTCACGACCGTGCAGGATGACCTGGAGGGCGCCATACGACCCCATGATGGTGATTTCAACGGTGATGCAATCACGGATATGGGCGCTTACGAGATGTCGGATCTTGCATCGTTTTTCTGCAATTTCACATCACCGGACCGTCTCGGCACCAATACCCTGCAGACAGTCTTCACCTCATATGTCGCTGGTCCCGATACCAACATCACCTGGTATGGTTGGGATTTTGATAACGATGGCAACTATAACCTTTCCGGACCCGGATTGAAGACGGTGACCAATGTCTATGCGCAACCCGGCCTTTATTCGGTCAATCTGGCGGTGAGCAACCTGTCGACAGAAGTTACGAATTTACTGAAATCAGCTTATATTCGTGTCTTTTCGGGTGGCGGAGTGGCGTATGCAAGTACCAACGGGTCAGGAGAATGGCCCTACCATACCTGGGCAAAGGCCTCAACCGATATTCAAACAGCCATCGATGTCGCCCGAAACCTGCAGGTTCTGGTCAGTAATGGAACGTATAATGTCGCAGCCGGGATTATTCCCAATGTGGGAACCATCCTGCGCAGCGTAAACGGTTCCGGTTCGACAATCCTGCGACGCGTTGCGCCGGCAACCTGGATTATCAATATCAACCAGTATGCGGGGGAATTGGTCTCGGGTGTGGTGGTTGATGGCTTCACAATCCGTGAGGGAACCCAATCGGGTGTCCAGATGACCACCGGTACGGTTCAGAATTGCCGGTTCACGGCCAATTCCGGGACCTACGGAGCGATCCATATGACCGGCGGAATCGTATCGAACTGCGTGTTCGGGGGAAACGCCGCCGCGTATGATGGCGGAGGCATCCATATGGCCAGTCCCGGGGGACTGGTGACGCATTGCGTGATCACCAACAACACGGCAGGTCGTTGGGGAGGTGGCTTTGAGTTTGAAACCACGACCACCGGGGCAACGCTTTGGAACTGCCTGATCGCACGCAATCAATCCGTCAACCAAGGGGGTGGAATTTCGGCATTTAGCGCAAATGCAAAGATCGAAAACTGTACCGTGGTGTCGAATACCGCAGGCAATGGTGATGGTGTATATCCCCCGATGGGGGGCGGCGGGGTCTGGAAATCCGGCACCGGAACCGCGAACATGACCAACAGCATTGTCTACTTCAACAGTGCGCCGGTGGGCGCCGATATCAGCGGGACACTCAACGCCGGCTATTCATGTTCGTTGGATCTCACGGCCGGAATCAACGGGAACATCACAGCGGATCCGGGATTCGATAATTCCCGGTATCCCTATTATTTATCGTTCGGTTCGCCATGCGTCGATACGGGGCTGAACCAGTCATGGATGGTCGATACGTTTGACCTTGCGGGTAATCCACGCGTGATCCGGGGTGCCGTGGATATGGGTGCTTATGAATTGCCATCCTTGCCCGGTTCCGTCTTTCTGATCCAGTAAATATCGCGGGAACACCAGGGACGCACAAAATATATTCGCCCGCCCGTATCGGGCGTCAGGACACGCGCACAAAGAGGCGCACAACCAACAACCCTGCCCCCGGAGCTTGTGACCATCGCTGACAACTGGGGCCGTTTGGCCAAGCGTATCCGTGGGCGTTGCTGTCGATCGTCCCGACGGCGAGAGAATAGCGGTCCCGGCCCATGGATCGCATTATCAGCCGCAAACTGAAGGCGCCTCCTTCTGCGAAGTTCTTAGGCGGTCAGTGTCGTTATGGGAATGACAAACACCCCGTCGGGGCGACGGTGGGCAAAGCCGTTGCCTGTCACAACCACAAGCGCGCGCGCCGCGGGTGTTTTGGCGGTGTCGATGTTGGCCGCGAACCTCAACAGGGCTCCCGCCGCCGTGTCCGCCGCGCCCGTGCCAAGTTTAATTTCAACGGCGATGTAGGCGCCGTCTTCGTTCTCGACAATGGCGTCAACTTCGGTGCCGGCGGAATCACGGTAATGCCAAACCCTGCCGGGCCGTTTAGGGACAGACACCCTGTCCCCGTCATTCCGGGTTAATCATATATGGAGTCTAAAGCAGTTCTAAAGCAGTTGACCTAAATGCTATTATCATATATGATAATAGCGTGAATAAAGAACTAACTATATCTGAACAACTTAGAAGTAGAAGAATATTTCTTGGGTTGTCTCTATCGGAAGTCGCAAATCGGGCAGGCACATCACCGGCATCCCTTTCCCGTTATGAAAATGGATGGACACGATTCGAGACATATACCCTGCGGAAACTGGCGGTTGCGCTGGGTTGCAAACTCCACGTTGAATTACAACCCATAAGCCGGATAACGGACGGAAGGGCATCCTGCAGTGATCTGATAACCCGTTTGCAGCGGCTTTTTTGGGACCATACCTTGACCCGAAAAGTCATCAACCAATACCCGGTCTGGTTACTGGAACGTGTACTTGATTACGGTAACCTCGAAGATGTTTACGCCGTGCAGAAATACATGGGCAGCAAAAATTTCCTGCATAAAGCCGCCAAGGCTGAACGTGTCTCCCCTAAAACGCGGAATTTCTGGAAACAGGTCCTGGAGAAGGAAGGTATCCCATGCATGAAAAAGTCCTCCCGCAACACAGCCTGGAACTCTTGAATCAACTGGCCGCCAATGACTCGCACGCGTTGAATGCGTGGATACTGGCCGAAGGAACCGGCCTGGCGTTTCGCCTGGGTCACCGCATATCGGAAGATCTGGATTTTTTCCGTACCGACACCCTGGATGTCCGGGTACTCCATGACGTTTTAGCCGCCTACGGGCACTATGAAACGCTGCAGGAACAGGAACACACCTTGACCGTCATTATCCGCGACACGAAACTATCCTTCTTCCGTGTCCGTGACCCCTTTCTCTACAGCCCCACACCGTTCCGGTTCTTCTCCATTGCGGATATGCGGGATATTGCACTGATGAAACTGGTTGCCATTTCCGGGCGGGGTAGCCGGAAAGATTTCATCGATCTCCAGATGATATTGAGAGACGGCCCAACGCTTAAGGATTATTTCAGCCTGCTGCCGCTGAAATACGATCCGAGCCGCCTGAACACCTACCACATCTTGAAAAGTCTGACCTATTTTGAAGACGCCGAGCAGGAACCCATGCCGCGCATGCTCGACCCCTTTGACTGGGAGGAATGTAAAGCATTCTTCGTACGTGAAGCCCACGCCATCGTCCTGAAATAGTCATAGCCGTTCATCGTGGCTTGCCCGGGCGTAGTTCGGAGCGTCATTTCATATGTGCCCGTCTTCGTCGCCGACCTGCGGCCGGCAACTTCACCGGGGCAGGCTTCATCCTACGCTGACGCTCCGGACGAAGCCTGGAGGCGGGGGGAATCGAACCCCCGTCCGTGTGTAAATCCAGT
>MHBQ01000088.1:0-792 GCA_001803315.1 Lentisphaerae bacterium RIFOXYC12_FULL_60_16 | reverse complement strand
AAAAACACTAGTTGACGTTACCGCCCGTTTTGACTACTGTTGTGACATGGCAAGTTTAAGAAGATGCAGTCATTCAAAAAACTGGTTCGCCTGCTACACTTCGGCGGACGGCCGCCGGGTCCAGCGGAGCACCGGAACGGATAACCGGAAGCAAGCCCAGCGCATTGCGGACGCCTATGAGGATATCTTTCGCCGGAAGAAAACCGCCCGGCAGGTTCACAAGGTCATTTCAGATATTTACCTGGAATTGACCGGCGCCGCCCTGCCCGTCTCCACCGTGGCCGATTACTTCGCAACCTGGATCAAAACGAAAACGCCGGAGCTGTCCACAAGCACCGGATCATTTTACCGGACCAAAGCCAGAGATTTCCTGGAATACCTGGGCCCCCGGGCATCCATGGAAATGAATGCCATTACATCCGCGGATATAGTCGCCTTCCGGGAATATGAAGCGGAACGGCTGTCGGCAACGTCTGTCAATCATTCGGTGAAGTTCCTCCGGATGGTGTTTAAGAGCGCGAAACGTGATGGCGTAGCCACGGAGAACCCGGTTGAATTCGTGGGCCCTGTCACGAACCGTACACGACTCCAACGCCGCCCATTCACCAAAGAAGAGATCCAACGGATAGGAGAACATTGTGACCCTGAATGGCGTTCAATGGTCCAGTTCGGTTTCTATACCGGGCAACGCCTGGGCGATATTGCCCGCTTAACCTGGCAGAATGTTGACCTTGAACATGGTGAGATCCGCCTATCCACAGCCAAGACGGGCCGGCGGCAGATCATCAAAAT
>MHBQ01000087.1:1282-6289 GCA_001803315.1 Lentisphaerae bacterium RIFOXYC12_FULL_60_16 | reverse complement strand
CACGGCGTCCATGGTAGCCTCGCAAGCTCGGCACCATGACGCCGGGCGATCGTAAACCAGGGCAAGCTGTCGCCGCGAACGCACAAGACCGCAGATTTGCTGCCGTTGATTACATCGGTGGATTTGTCGGCTCAAAAGCGTGATCTTTTACTTTTGGATCGTTTTTACATACCGACCCGTTATCCGGATGCCTTGCCTGGCATGCTGGATGATGGTTTGCCGAATCTCGATGATGCAACCGATGCCCTACGGGTAGCCGACGCATTGAAGGTGTCGATTTTCGAATGATGAAACATCTTCCCGGGGACGTGAGGGGATAGCCGCCGATGGACGCGGATGGATGCGGATCCGAACACTGAACTCCTCCAATGCTGTTGAAACATTATGCATGGAAACATTATGTCGTTGCGCATAATTCATGCGTATGAATTTCATTTCTGAACTGAATACTGTCTTCTGAACACTGAATACTTCCCCCGGTGGTGAATCCCGGTTGTTTAGCGAGAGATTGCCGTGACCCTGCTTGATTCTGCCAGCAGGATTGGGAGGCGGGGCAAGGCGGATGCGAGCGGGATGAAGTAATTGTATGTTTCTGGCATACATAACGCCATATTGCATAGATAAATGGCGTTATTGTAACAATAATGTATTTTTCTTTCTTGGGCGCCTGTCTGAATGGGGGACGGGGATGGGAGTTTGACGGGATGGACAGGATGGGATGAGGGATGGACGGACGGGATGGGATCTCACGCAGCCGCCGTAGCCTCTGGGCGCAGGCGGCTGCGGTCCTTCTTCTCTGCTGCCTCTGCGTGAGATCCCATCCCAATCCCCAATGATCTAATTCTCCGATGGGACCGTTCATATAAGAGGAACACCGAACGCACAAGGAAAGGGATCGATGACCGTTTGCCAAAGGCATTGAAAGGTCAATAACCAATGATGATATTTCAATGCATATGGCTGCGGAGTGGAAGTGTTCAGAGGAGAAGATTCCCCAATCGTTAACCGCTCTCGCGTGCCACGCCGTAGCGTCCGTGCGAAGGCGGGTCGCCCGTTCTCGTCAGCCGATTTCCGTAGAAGCTCGGGACAGACACCGGGAGTTTGACCGGATAGACAGGATGAGGGGGAGATGGACGGGATGGGGATCGGTAAACGATAGCGGGCGACGATAGCGGGTAACGAGTTTTCAGGATAAAAAGACCGGAAAAGGGAACGATAATTTTACATTTCCATGACAACCCGTATCAGGCGATTTGATAGGGTTTTAGTGGTTGGATGGGATGGATGGGGAAGTGTTCAGTGTTCAGAAGAAAGTGTTCAGATGGGCGGAGAGGAGAGAGTATTCAGTGTTCAGAGGTCAGTGTTCAGATAGGGAAGTGATGGGACACTCTGATCTGAATACTGACTTCTGAATACTTTCTTCGCTGGTCTGAAAACTGAACACTGAAAACTGAACACTTCTCCCGGACTGAATCGGATCGAGGATGACCATGAAAACACGAATTTCAATGATTGTGGCGATGATGCTGTTGGCCGCCGGGGTGCGGGCCAGCGTGACCAATACCTGGCCGTTCACCGTGGCCACCAACTACAACGTATCCCTTGCCCGTGATATCCAGGTCTCGGGCGGCAACGCCAACCTGATCCTCGCCCGTAACCTCACCAACCATTCCGCCGTCGTCGACTACCGGTCCCTCCAGGCATCCAACCAACTGGTCACCTTCGGCCCCGCCGTCAATGTGGTCCTCAAAAAATCAGGCGCCACCTACCCGGCATCCGGAACCTTCATCTCCCGCATCATCCAGGGCCAGGGAACCTGGAAAAGCCTCGTCGTCCGCGCCTCCAACCTCGGCTATGTGCCGGACCCGGATCTGATCGCACTGTACCGGATGGATAATGATGCGTGGAGGGATGCTATAAGCGGACAATATGGATTACCGAATGGTAGCCCAAGCTTTAATGCCGATTCAAAGGTTGGTTCACATTCGGGTTCGTTTCGTGGATCCCCCTTTCAGGATTACGTCTCAACTCGAGGTTCGCAGCTTATTAAGGGTAAGAATGCTTTTTCTATGGCTGTTTGGTTTAAGGTTAATGAATATAGATCTTGGGCTGGGTTGATTTGGTCGAGAGATGGAGCTGCTACGGCATATGGGATGGAACAAGGAGATGTGGCAAATAAAGAAATGTGGTTTGCGGTATATAAATCTCCTACGGCTTCAGTTGCTAAAGGGTTCTTTACGACCGGGGTGTGGTATTTTGCTGTTGGGACATGGGATAGTACTATCGATAGCGGTAAGGCAAAACTTTATTTTAACGGTGTTCTATCAAACGTTGCACCATCCGGCATCACTCTGCCGATTGATCAGAATGATGTTTTTAAGATTGCAACAGATGACGCTGACACGTCAATCCGCTCACTTAGAGGCCAGGTTGACGAACTCGCCATTTGGCAGCGAGCCCTTACCCCCGCCGAAATAGCCCAGCTTTACGTTGATTACAGCCGGACGTATCCCTTGCGATTTCAACTGCGGTCCGGGGCTGATTCCGGCGCTGTGGTGACCAAGAAATTTGTCGGGCCGGACGGAACGACCAACAGTTACTATTCGGAGGCTACCCAGCCGCTGAACGATTCAGCCGATTTCGATGTGGATGGAACGTATGCGCAGTACAAGGCGTATTTGTATTCGTCGACGGATCTTGCCAAGACCCCGTATCTGGAGGCGGTGGGGTTGTTCAGTGACCGGGACGGGTATGTCGATAATACGTCCAGCGATTTCCAGGATGGCACGTTTGCCAGCACGACCAACAGCCCCAATGCCGATACGCGCGGGTATATCGGCATCGCCAAGCGGCCGCAGGGCGGCTATTACACCAACGGGACCTATCTGTCGCGGGTGTTTTCCAATGCGGTGGCGGTAACGTGGGATCAATTGTGGTGGACCACGCCGGGGACCGAACTGCAGGATAATCAGCCAACGGTCATGATGGGGTTGTACCATTGCAACAACAACTGGTCGGATTTCTCGGGCAATTCATTCAACGGCAATTCCGGCGGCAGTACCTATACCAACCGATCCAAGCTGGGAACGGGGAGCGCGGTGTTCAATGGGACCACGCATTACGTGGATGGTTTCAATTACACCACGAATCTGATCCAGGCGGTGGAGTTCTGGTTGCAGAACGATAATGCCGATGATGCCGTGCTGTCGTTTACCGCCAGTACCGCCATCACCATCGCCAACCGGATGATCACGCCGGTGGGGTTTGCCACGAATTACCCCAAGATTTATGTCAATGGCATCGAGAACTCGCCGAGGTTGGTCAGCGGGTGGAACCATGTGGCGATCTCGTGGCCGCGGCCGGTGGATGCGTCGGCGTTCACCGTGGGACGGGTGGGGGCGGATTTCATGCAGGGGCGGATCGACGAGATGGCGGTGTACCGCCGGGCGATCGAGTCGGGTGAGGTCCGCGAACATTTCGTAAGCGCACGGCCGGAAGTGGCGGGGCGGGTGGTGATGAACGCCCGTGCGTCGGCAACGATAGCGGGACTGGCCGGGGCGGTATGGTCGGCGGATGTCACCACGCCGGGCAATTTGCCGGCGGGTATTTCGGGCCGGTATTTCCAGTACCGGATCACGATGTACGGCGAGGGTAATGCCACGCCGGCGGTGCCGACGGTGAGTATCCGTTACACCGGTCCGCAATGGCGGTATGACAACAACGGGCTGACGTTCCTGCAGGCTGGAACCGTGAATTTCGTCAATACCGTGTGGTACGGCGACGACATGAACCTGTACGAGACTGCGGCGCTGGCGCCGCCGAACATCGACCCGACCGCTTATACCACGCTGCTGGGGCTGTACCACATGGATGAGGCGGCATGGGGGCTGGTGATCGATTCCAAGGCGGGGAACAATGTGCCGGCCAGCAATGGCGCCAAGCCGTCGCCGACCGCCAAGGTCGGGGCGCGGTCGGGCTCGTTTGACGGGGTTAATGACTTTGTCACGTTGGGCAGTCCGGCGTTGAACACCAACGAATTCTCGGTGTGTTTCTGGATGCGGTCCTCGGCGACCAACCGGTGTGCGGTGATGTCCAGCTACGCGGCGGCCAGCGCGTATTTCTCGGTGGAATTGAACAGCGACGGCGCCGGCGGGACGGTAGCGGGCCAGGCGGCCTTCATCGTGTACAACGGGTCGACCACGGTGCGGGCGATTGCCTCGCGGCGAGGGTTGAACGACGGCCGGTGGCATCATGTGATTGCCATGCGCAACAATTACGGGCAGATCCTGCTGTATGTGGACGGTGACCTGGTGGGTGCGGCGCCGATCGGCGGCGCCTATGGGAGCATCGGGGGTGCGGCACCGACGATGGCCGCCAACGGGAGCACCGGTGGGTTGTACTACAACGGACTGGTTGATGAAGTGGCGATTTTCGGGCATGCGTTGAGCCGGGCGGAAATCGGCCGGGTATCGGGTGCGGGGTACCGCACGTCGGAGCCGGATAACCTGGCGGACGGGGGGATTTACCGGGGTGCGACCATTGACAACCTGCGGCCGGGCATCTGGGACGAGATGTACTGGAGCACGCATGGGTTGTACAACAACCCGGTGTCCGACAGTTCTCCCGCGCTGGAGGGGTTGTGGCATCTTGACGAGACAGCCGGGATATCCGCGGTCGATGCCAGCGGCAGGGGGCGCAACGGCACGATCACCGGGATGATCAACCAGGATGGGCGGTTCGGGCGGGCGGTACGGCTGGCCGGTGGCGGCAACCGGGTACGGGTGCCCGCGTTCACGCCGACCGTCTGGGACCGGCTGACCATGGAAGTGTGGGCGAAGCCGGAGAGCGGGATCAACCAGATGATTGTGGACCGGCGGCAGGGTGCGCCGTCGTATGGTTACCAGATCGGGCTGGACGCGGCCGGCAAGCCCTACCTCTGGACCGGGAACGGCGGGGCGGGATTGACGATTACCGGGTTTTTGCCGGTGCGGGCGGGCCTATGGCATC
>MHBQ01000087.1:0-1098 GCA_001803315.1 Lentisphaerae bacterium RIFOXYC12_FULL_60_16 | reverse complement strand
CCTGTTGCCGGCGGAACTGCATGACCATTACAAGGCCGGTGTGGCCACGTTGAAGTTCCAGGGCCGGGCGTGGGATCCGTTGCCGCAGCCGCCCGCATTCCTGGGTCCGGGAACCAATACGGCCAATTTCTATACCCGGCCGTACGGGTCCGATTTGCAGGACGGCATGGCGCTGGGGCAGTATATGCAGTATCAGGCCTATCTTTCCACGGAGGACCACAAACTCTCGCCCACCTTCCAGGGGGTGAGCATTGATGTGTCCAGTTATCCGACGGACAATCCGCAGGTGTGGAATGTGCCGGGCGTGTTTTTCCCGGGTCGGCTGTTGACGTTCGACCACACGATCATCCAGGTGGATCCGACCACGGCGGTTCGGTACCAGGTGACCGGGGCGCCGGGGACGTGGTATTTCTGGAGCACGGCACTGGGCCGGTGGGTGACGGGGGCGCAGGATTACAATGACGCCAACACGTGGGATGTGATTGACGACCACATCGATTCGTTGTTCGACGAGTTGTATCCGAAGACCGGCGGTTCCTTCCAGTTCCGGGCCTTCCTGCATTCGCTGGGCGATTACCAGATCCGGCTCGACCAGGTGCGGCTGCTGGGGGCGGAGGGCAGTGTGATCGTGACCGTGCCCAACGGCGACGAGGTGGGGGACCAGGCGTGGATCGTGGGCACGACCAACATCATCCGGTGGATCACCTTCGGCAAGGTGCACAACAACCTGAGTCTGTACTATTCTGAAAACAGCGGAACCAACTGGACGCTGATTGCCGCGGGGGTGCCCAACGTATCGAACTATTACTGGCGGGTGCCGGGCAACGGCGGGCTGGACGAGAAGGACCACATGCGGATCCGGATCGTGGATGTCTCGGACGTGGACAATGCGATCTACGACGCCTCCGATGCCGATTTCCAGTTGCGGTGGCGGTTCCGGATGATCTCGCCCAACGGCGGCGAGACCTGGTACACCGGGCTGACCAATCCGGTCGTGTGGGCGACCCCGCCGGGCCTGGGCGGCCAGGCCCAGTTGTACGTGAGTCCGGACAGCGGAACCAACTGGACGGAGCTGACGCTGGCGGCCAACAACGTGGG
>MHBQ01000086.1:2236-32226 GCA_001803315.1 Lentisphaerae bacterium RIFOXYC12_FULL_60_16 | reverse complement strand
GATGAACCGGTCGGGATTCTGTATGCGCGCACGGACCGGCGCCCACAGCAGGTCGACGTAGGCCAGAAAAACGATCCGGGTTGCCAGACGCCGTGCGGTCAGCTTGCGGTCGATTTCATTCAACAATTGAACATACCATTCGCTATGGCGTTGCTTCCGGCACGCGGCACACTCGCAGAAATTGTTCGAGCCGTCTGCCAGCCAGACATGCACAATCGCCTCATCCGGATGCCGGCCGGCATACCGCACCACGTCATCCGCCATAATAGAACGAACCGCCGGATTCGCGTAACAAAGCTGCGTGTTGAGCGCAATCCCGCCCCACAGCTCACGAACCCCTTTAACTTCGGCAAAACACCGACGGGCTTTCTCGGGAACCGGGGCGCCATGTTTCCCCCACTCCAACCCTTCGACACCGAACGGTTCACAGGTCCAACCATGCCCCACCATGTGGAGGATCATTCCCCGGCGCAGCGCTTCCCGCTTGACTGCCGCATGAATGACCCCGGCCTGCTTCTTGGTGAAGGTTGTACGCAGCGGTGAACGATTCTTTTCAAGACCATACCAGTGTTCGAAGAATGTGTAGCTGGTCCGGAACTGGAGAAAGTAGGCGTTGAACCCGCGCTTGGCGGCATAGTCGATCAGGTTCGTTACATGTTCACGGGAACACGACCCCTCGATACAGATGCAACGATGGCTGTAACTGGCCGTTTCCACGCAGGAAACCGGAACCCGTAACGGATCGGCTACCCGCGGAATCCGTTCACCATGGGAACCGGGTTTCAACCAGCGACACCCCAGCGCCTCCAGCCAGCGATAGGCTGCGAACAAGGCACTGCGCGGATTCGATCCGGCCAGTATGGCACGACCGGCTCCGGCCAGTATCGCAATCTGATCCCGGCTTGGATCGGCGCCGTTGAGAACCGCCTCGGGCCATTCACCGGCCAGCTCGGAAATCAGTCCGATCCGTATATCCGCCATATGCAGGGCGCGTGTCAACCGGACCGGACACCCCGTCATCAACCCGAGGTAACGCACGACATCCCGTGCTGCAAAGGCCAATACGGGATCATGGCTTAAACACCCAACCGTTATCGAAGCAGGTTGCATATGGACCTCCCTACGGGCGGCGTGATTCACGGCCCGGAGGCCGGATCTTCACCGCAACCGATGCCAGCATGACCCCACCCGTCTCCCCCGTGACGGCAAGCGACTTGATGCGTAAATAATTGGCGCCCGCACTCAGCCGGCGCAGGCAGACCCGCGCCACCTGCCGGCCATCGAACCGGACCCGGCAACACCGGTCCCCGTCCACACGCCACTCCATCTGGAATCGGAACCATGGACCCGGCTGCAACAACCGGTCCGTCGACAGGCGCCATTCCACCAGATTATGGAAGGAATCCTCCGGATCGAAAGGAGGGGAAAAATGATCGGTCAACCCGATCGACAAACCCTGGCTTCCCGGTTCCGCCCGGAGCAACATATCCAGCACACCCCGCGCACCCAGGGGAAAATTCCATACGGCACAGGACGGCCATGCCGCATCGATCTTCCGGATCATCAGGATCTGGCGACGGGAATCATCCGGATGCGGACACAGCATCACCCCGCGGGTTCCAAACCGGGACCAGTCCTCCGCGGTTCCCGAGAAATCGGACACCTGCCGGGTGGCCTGAAGAAACGCCGGGTCCAGACGGGAGAGGACGACCCGTCCCCCCCCCTGACCGGAACTGATCAGCACCGCGCCTTGAGCAGTTACCACGGGATACGGATAGGCCGTTCCATGATCCCCCTGCGGCGGTGGCGGTTGATCCCGCAACGGGTCCCGCGCAACCTCCCTGAACCCCTGCCAGGTACGGCCTTCATCCCGCGAAAGGGCCGCATGCAAGACCTGGCGTCCTCCGTAGGCATAGGGATGCCGCTGACACCCGTTCCACACCAGCACCAGCCGGGTATCCGGCAACCGGACCAGGCCGGCAGGCGAATCGGACGACACGATCCCGGTGGGCGCCGGCCGGGTCCAGACCGCACCATCCGGCGACGTGGATTCATACAACCGACCCAGCTGGGTGCGGATCAGCATCCAGACCGAACCATCGGCACGTTCCACGGCAACCGGTTCACAGGCTCCATAGGCATGGGTAATATCCGGCGTCTGCACCGCCAGATCATTGGATTGTTTCCAGGTATGCCCGGCGTCATCCGAATACAACACGGCCGACACGAACATTCCCAGGAACGTGAAGGCATCGAGTCCCTCACCCCGGACAGCCCACGTCCGGGGAACATAATACGAGAACGGCAGCAGCATCCTGCCGGACCGCAGGGTGAGGGCGGCATTCAACGAACCCGTATAACCCTTCCAGATGCAGGTTGGCGCTGTCCACCGTAAACGTCCGGCTTCACTCCGGGCATACCAAACATCGATTCGCCTGCCTTGAAATGTTCCGGATCCGCCACGATCCCCTTCCCCCGCGGAATCCGGCGCCCGATCGTTGAGCATGAAAACGTGCAGTTCACCCCGCGCATCCAGCGTGGCCTCCATCACTGGTCCCAGGGTGACGGGGGCTCCCGCCCGCGGGATCGTATCCATGCAGGGGCCCCAGGTCATTCCATGGTCCCGGGAATAACGTGCCCGTACGGGCGAGGTGCCGGGACCCGGATCCCGTACAAAGGCCACCAGTGAGCGATCCGGCAGGAGCACCAGCTTGGGCGCCGTGTCGAACCCGGCATCCGCCACCGGTGTCAAACCTTCATGACCGGTTCGGGATCGGTCAGCGGAAGATCCGTTTGACATGCCGCTCCAGTATGTTCTGGTGAACGTTCTCGGCGATCTTCGATTCGAATCGTTCCAGCGCCTGGAAGTAACGGGTTCCCATTTCCGCCGCCACCTTGTACCCGACATGGATCAACTGCCGGAAATCGGCATTGTATTCCCCGCATGCCGGATCATGCCGCAGGGCATTCACAAACTGTTGGGCCGACCAGCCGTGCACCACATCAACGGAAGGCAGTCGATCCTTCCGGATATCGATGACGCTGGCATAGGGCCCGCACAACTCATCGAAACGCGAGCTGGCGGTCGCATAGATATCCCGGGCAACGGCCAGCCCCTCCCCATCGGCAGCCGCCAACCCGATCACTTCCTCCAACCAGGTGGTGCCGGCCGTCTTAAGGTGCAACCCCGTCTTGCGAGCCCGCACCGCCTTGCCGATTATCGGGTACAGGGAAAACTTGTCACTGCCCGAGTGGACACTGAGCTTCAGGTTACGGGGCAGTTTGAATTCACACAACGCAAACGCAATCACATCCAGATCCTGGCAGAACTCACGCTCGAATTGCCGCAGATCCCCGACGTAATCCACACCCTTGTTGAATCGCCCGGTGAATTTGGGCGCAATGGTCTGCGCAGGAATACCTTCGTCCGCGATGGCCGCCAGGATAAAGAACAGTTCAATCGGAGTTTGAGCGGCACCCGCTTCATCCATCGACACTTCGGTCACAAAGGTGTCGCGGCCGCGGGCCGCCTCGATCCGCCGATAGATGCGTCCCGCTTCCTGCACCGCCAGGAGGAACTTGCCCGCAATCCGGCGGATCATGTCCTGCGTAACCGTCAGGGGGGAACTGATGCCCGGCACACGGATTTCCCCGACATAACGCTGATGCCGGCTCACAAAGGCCTCCACGGCATCACCGGTCGCCGGCTTGCCGATGAAATCCGCCACATCCAGCGTGAAGAAATCACAAGCCTTCACGAACAAATCGACATTGCCAAGGCCGATATGATCCGCATCAACAAAATACGATCCACCCCACCCCAGGGACTTGACCGCCGCGTCCGCTTCGGCACGGACATCCTGGGGGACGGTATGCACAATCGTGTGCTCCCGGTTCGACTTATTCCAGACCGGCACCACCTCGATCCCCAATTGCCTGGCATCCAGGAATGCCTGAAGCTGGGCTTTCCCCTGGTGCGCAAAACGGTCACCGATCCCCATCGAATACTTATCCAACAACATACGCAATCTCCTTGTACAATCCGTCTCCTGAACAAAAATAGAGCAAAGAACAATCCAGCCGCTTTGGAAAGGAAAAACCACCAGTTCCCCCCATATATTGTGTTGCCCGGCCAGGGCACACATGCTATAGGATACCCCATTACGCTTGCGCGGGAGAATGTTGTGTATCTGAAAACACTTGAAATGGTCGGGTTCAAGAGTTTCGCAAACCGGACCCACCTGGAATTTGAACCCGGCATGACCGCCATTGTCGGTCCAAACGGCTG
Source organism: Lentisphaerae bacterium RIFOXYC12_FULL_60_16 (assembly GCA_001803315.1). Lineage (GTDB taxonomy): Bacteria > Verrucomicrobiota > Kiritimatiellia > UBA8416 > YA12-FULL-60-10 > YA12-FULL-60-10. Next base: position 27,938 of record MHBQ01000086.1, on the reverse strand, counting down.
CGGGAAAAGCAATATTTCCGACGCCATGCGCTGGGTACTCGGCGAACAAAGCGCCAAGGCCCTGCGTGGCGCGAAAATGGAAGATGTCATCTTCAACGGCACCGACGCCCGTAAACCGCTCAACATGGCCGAGGTTTCGGTAACCTTTGCCGACTGCGATGCCGCGCTGGGCATGGAATACCGCGAAGTCACCATCACGCGACGGGTTTTCCGCACCGGGGAAGGCCAGTACTTCATCAACAAGACCCCCTGCCGCCTGAAAGACATCCAGCGCCTGTTCATGGATACCGGGGTGGGCACCACCTCGTACTCCCTGATGGAACAGGGACGCATCGACCAGATCCTGAGTTCCCGCCCGGAAGACCGCCGTGAAGTGTTCGAGGAAGCCAGCGGCATTACGAAATTCAAAGCTGATAAACGGGAAGCCCTGCGCAAGCTGGATCACACCGAGGCCAACCTCCTGCGGCTGGCCGATGTCATCCGGGAAGTCAAACGACAGATCGGATCCCTTCAGCGCCAGGCCGGCAAAGCCAGACGGTACCAGCAGATGCACGACGAATTGCGCAAGGTCGACATTCTGGCCACCCGGGAACGCCTGAGCCTGTTCGATCGCGACATCAAGGAACTTCAGGACAATCTGGAAATCGCCCAGAACGGCTTGAAGACCACCCAGCTGACGGTCGACGAACTGGAAAACACCAGCCGGGGACTGCGCCAGGGATTGGTGGAGACCGAGCACACCATCGGCACCGCCCGTGAACAGGCGGTCCAGTTGCAGGGTAAACTGGACCACACCCGCGAACTGATCGAAGTCAGCGAACGCCAGATCGTGGAGTACCGGACCCTCTCCGAGCGTGACTCCCGGGAAATCGAAACCACCTCCCAGCAGCTGCACATCACCCGGGAAGCCCTCGCGACCATGGAATCCAGGGTGGAGAAGCTCCGGGTCGAAAACCGGCAGGCCCAACTCACGCTCGATGAGGTCACCCGCCGCTACACCGAACATTCCACCCGTATCGAGTCGGCCCGCCGTGATCTGCAGGCATACCGTACGGAATCCATCGAGCAGGAAAGCCTGGCCACCCGTCTCCAGAACCAATACCTCGAAATCGAAGGCCGCGAACGATCCCAGGTCATACAGCGCGAACGCCTGGCCGCGGAACGTGCCCATCTGGATGACGTGGTAAACAATTTCCAGAAACGTCAGTCGGAAATGGCGGCCATCCTGAAGACCTTGCGGGATGAAATGACCTTCTGGCAGCAACAGGTTCAGACCCTCGAACAGCAACGGCAGTCCACCGAACAACAGATAGCCGAGCGTTCCCAGACCCTGGCCTCCCTTCAATCCCGGCATGCAGCCCGTCAAGCCCAGTGCGAACTGCTGAAGGAAAACCTCGACACCGGTGAAGGACTCCCCGGGGGAACCCGGGCGCTGCTCGATCCCGCATCCCTGACGGACATCGACCCCTCCCGACTGCTGGGCACCCTGGTTTCCCATCTCGACGTGGATGCCGACCATCAGGTGGCGCTCGAAACCTGTCTGCGCGCCTGGGTGGACGCCCTCGTGGTCTGCGACCTGCCGTCCGCACTCGACCTGGTCCACACCCTCCAGCAACGCAACAGCGGTTCCATCCGCCTGGTGACGGCCGACGCACCCCCGGCAGGAGGAAGCCACCGTTCCGGTGATGGCGATTACCTGCTGGATCATGTGCGGGCATCGGAACGGGTCAAGCCCTGGATCAACCACCTGCTGGCATCCGTCCGGATCGTTCCCGACACGTCCGCCATCCCCCGCCCCATTCCGCCCGGTGAAAGTTTCGTCACCCGGGACGGCATCCTGGCGCACCATGACGGGCGCATCGAGCTCTACCAGCGGGACGAAGCCGCCCCCAACCTGTTTGCCCGGCGCCAGGCACTGGCGGAAGCCGATGCGGAACGCATCCACCTTGCCCAGGAAGTGGAAACGGTCGGGCACGGGATCCATCAACTGAAGACCACCCTCGAACCACTGGGCGGCCGCATCCGCGATGCCCGGACCAACCTGGAAAAAAGCGCCCGCGCCCTGGCACAAAAAGAAGGTGAAAACCAACTGGTTGAAAAGGAGGCGCACGATACCACCCACAAGCTGGAAACCGTCTCCTTCGAGCTGGAATCGATCTCCCAGCAGGGTTCCGCCGGTGACCAGGAAAAACAATCGGTGGAGCAGAAACTCCGCGAAACCCGGCAACGTCGGGAACAACTGGCCGAAACGATCACCCAGAGCAACCGTGAACTGCAACGCCTGGAACAAACCTTCCAGCAATGCCAGAATGATCTGACCGACGCCCGGGTTCGCAACAGTGAAATCGCCCAGTCGCTCAAACATGAGGAATCACGCCTCGAATCGGCAACCGCCCGCCTGCAGGAACTGCAGGACCATCTCAACGGACGGTCCGCCGGCATCGAGGATTACCGGCATCGCATCACCGTGCTTGAACAATCCATCGAACAGGCTCGCAGCGGTCTGGGAGCACTCGAAACCGCCGTTCGCGAACACCTTGAACGGATTGACACCCTCCAGAAAGCCAGGTCCCGGCAAACCATCGAACTGGAAGACTCCCAGACCCGGATCAACCGGCAACGTGCCGCGCTCGAATCCTTTCATGAACAGAAGTCTGCGCTCGATGTCGCGTTCACCGAGAAACGGATGCGGCGCCAGAACGAGGTGGACCGTGTTACCTCCGAGTACCGGATATCGCTTGACCAGATGGCGGAGGAGACGGAACCGGAATGGGAAAACGGGCGGCCGGCCGCGGACGCCATGGACACCTATGTCGCCGAGTTGCGGACCAAGCTGGATGCCATGGGGCCCGTCAACCTGGTAGCCATCGAGGAACACAAGGAACTGGAGGAACGCTATGCGTTCCTGACCAGCCAGGAACAGGATCTGGTCAACGCCAAGCAACAGTTGATGGACATGATCCGGACCATCAACAAGACCACCACCGAAATGTTCCGCTCCACGTTTGAACAGGCCAATGCCAATTTCCAGGCCATGTTCCAGCGCCTGTTCAACGGAGGATCCGCCCGGCTGGTCCTCGTCAACGAGGAGGACGTGCTGGAATGCGGCATCGAGATCATTGCACGCCCGCCGGGCAAACGCCTGCAGAACGTCTCCCTGCTCTCCGGTGGCGAACGCACCATGACCGCCGTCGCCCTGTTGTTCTCCATTTACATGATCAAGCCCAGCCCCTTCTGCATGCTGGACGAACTGGACGCCGCCCTCGATGAGGCCAATATCGGCCGATTCGTTTCCGTGCTCGGCGACTTTCTTAAACAATCCCAGTTCGTGGTGGTCACCCATAACCGTAAAACCATCGCGGCCGCCGCGGTGTTGTACGGTGTCACGATGCATGAAAAGGGTATATCCGAAATCGTTTCCATGAAATTCAATCCCTCCCAGATGGAGGCCGGCACCCCGGCAAAGGAGCCATCCCATGGCTGAACAACCCGATGAAGCCAGGCTTCTAGCCGTTGCCGTATCCGCCGCCCGGGCGGGCGGCCTGCACGCCTTGACCAACTGGTCGCGTCGCCACGAAGTCATCATGCGGGCCCCGCACGACATCAAGCTCCAACTGGATGTGGAATGCCAGCAAAAGGCGGAGTCCGTCATACGCCGGGCGTTTCCCGAACACCTGGTCCTGGGCGAGGAAGCCGCCGGAACCGATGAACGGAATGCCGGTTCCTCGGATTACCGGTGGATTATCGATCCGATCGACGGGACCGTCAACTTCTCGCACGGCCTGCCGTTCTGGTGTACCTCGATCGCCGTTGAATACCGGGGCGACGTGCTCGCCGGGGCCGTCTTTGGCCCGGCCCTGGACCACCTGTTCACCGCCACACGATCCACCCCCGCCAGTCTCAACGGGCAACCCATCCGGGTATCCCAAACCACGGACCTGCCCCAGGCCATGATCGCAACCGGGATTGACCGGGGCTCCAACCTCGGCATCCCGCCCCTGGCCATGTTCAACCGCATCACCTCGGTCATCCAGAAAGCCCGCGTGTTCGGTTCCGCCGCGCTGGATCTGTGCCGGGTCGCCAGCGGCCACGTGGACGGATATTTTGAAGCGGGCATCTTCATATGGGACGTGGCGGCGGCTGGATTGATCGTGCGACAAGCCGGGGGACGTACCGAGACGCTGGGCGTTCCCCAGGGACACTGCCTTCGCTTCATGGGCAGCAACGGTCATATTCACGACGCGCTGCGAACGGTCGTCGATGTGACCCGGTTCGACTGATTCCAGGCCGTTTACAAATTCGCACTCGTCATATCGGCCGCTTCCCCGTCACCGCCCGGCTCCCCATCCGAACCGTAACTGATCACCTCGAAGATCGCTCCTTCCGGACCGGGGGACCGGTAGGCATAGGGGTTCCCCCAAGGGTCTTTCGGAACCACGGGGCTTTCCAGATAACCTTCCGCGGGATACCGTGCGGGCAGGGGATCCACATCCGGCTTTCGGCACAAGGCCTCCAACCCCTGGCGGGTGGTTGGAATCATGCCCTGCTCCATGCGATACAACTGCAGGGCCTGCCGGAAGATGCGGATCTGCGTCTCTGCCGCCGTCCGACGGGCCTGACCCGGATGTCGGGCAACACTGACCCCCACCAGCGTCCCCAGAATGGTGATGATGGCCAGCACCACCAGGATCTCCAACAACGTAAAGCCCGATCGATGGATCCGGTTCATGACGATGCCTTTCGTTTACGTCGAGGCGGGGAAACAACCGGTTTCGACACCTCCCCCTCCCCGTCCAGAACCAGCTTGCGGTTCAACGCATCCAGCTTGTCCAGGTAAAACTCCACATTCTCATCACGGCGGTCCGGATTCCAGTCCGAAATCAGGCGGGCCGCTTCATGCACCACCACCCGCTTGCGTGCTCCGGTTACGTAATAGGACACCCAGTCTCCCGCCCGGTATTCGCGCCCGGATCGTGCCGCCAACTCATGCGCCGCATCACGGGCCCGTTTCCCGCCCGCCACTTTTCCGGCATACGTCCCGGGTGACTCCTGCAAACGCTCCGTCCGCGCCAAACGTTCAATGGACCATTCACGTCGTCGAATGGCATCCGCGTATTGCCGGTACAAACCCTCGATCTCGCGGTCACGCCCCTCCAGCTTCAGGCGGAGGACCGTCTCCATGAAATCGCGCTGGAAGGGTTCCAGACCCCGCGATTTCAGTGCCGCCCCCTTGATGATCAGGATGCCCTGGCGGTCCAGGAGGGCATAATTCTTCATCTTGTAGCTGAACATGGCTTCATATTCACCGTCAAACTCGAGATCGATTCCCGGCGGCAGGGAATCCGTGATGGCGCTCCGGAAACGTGCCAGACCGCCGGGTTCCAGCGTCGGGGGGACAAAATAAATTCCATCCGTGTCCACTTCGATCGGGGTGCCGCCGTTGGCCCGGAGACTTTCCACCATCCCCTGCAGGATCGCACGGCCGCGGGCGGTCACCCGTTCAGCGCCGTCATAATCGTTGAAACGCGCCTGGGAAAAACCCAGGTACCCGTAGAATGAATTGATCAACACCTTGAAGGTTGCCTGCAGGGCATCATAATCGATCCGCTCATGCGGATCGGCAGCACGTTTGGCCCGATCACGCGCCGCCAACCGGACCGTCCGCAAACGGTCAAGCAATGACAGGAACACATGCCCGTCATCCCGCTTCGGCTCCACGCGTTCCTGCAACATGATGGATGGGTACAGGGACCGGACGTCACAGTGATGCACCGTGCGGATAACCCCGCACATCAGCACATCGGTATACCCGCCGGCATATTCGCGGGCACGATCCGGCAACGGTAGTGCCCGGCGTTGCCGCACATATTCCCGGATCATCAAGGCATCAATACGGGCTGCATTGCCGCGAACTCCGACATTCTGGTAGCTAAAGGGCAGTAACTGGGCCTGCAGGAATACACTTCGTGCCAGCAGGGCCGACAACTGCCGGGTCTCCCGCACATCGTCCCGCACATACCGGCATAACCGGTCCGGATCGTCCTGCCAGACGGAAGTGATCGCCGCACCATCCACATAGGTACGGTCCGGATCGGACAATCCAAAATAGCGCGCCACCTCCTTGAGTCCGAACCCCGGCAGGGACCGGTGGGTCAAATCATAGGCATGCACCAGGAAAAGGGTATCGATCACGTGCCGGCCATGCATGTCGAACCGCTCGTAAGACAGGGTTCTTTCCCCCATGGTCACCTGGCTGGAACGACGACGCGGCACGCTTCCATCCCGGCCCAACTCTAGCCGGACCCCATGACGCCGTGCCCGTTCCGCCAGGTAGGGAAGATCGAAATTGAAAAGGTTATGCCCCTCCAGCACGTCGGGATCCTGCTCCCGGACACAGGCCACCCATCGGCGTATCAGGGCCGCTTCATCATCCCCGGCCGTCAACACGTCAATGTCGCCATCCGGCTTGCCGACCGCAATCGCCACAATCCGGTCTCCCTCCCGTTCGGCGTTGCAAAATTCATACCCCGGCGTCGTGAGGCATTCGATGTCAACCTGCAGGCGACGCAGCCCGTCAAACGACATCCCGACAAACGACGTGCGCCCCGCCATGATCAGGTATTGGAATACCCGGTCGTTGGGCGCATAGTAAGGCGCACCCGGCGCCCCGGCGGTCCGTCCGGTTCGCTTGGCCAACCAGGCGACGGCCGACTGATAATCTTTCCAGCAACGGAAACGGCACAGGCGGTCCAGCACCCCGGCGCCTTGTAACGATTCGACGGCAACCACGGCAGGACACCCTTCCACCGCATCATGAGCGGCAAACAGCCAGGGCTGGAAACGTTCCGTTCGTGATACCGTCGATTCCCCGGAACGGATATACAGGAGAACCGTCTCATGGCCCCCGGCATCGAGCCCGGCCGGCTCAACTGCCACCAATCCGGGCAGTGGATCACAACCGTACAACAGCACATCGTCGACAGGTAACGGCTGACCGATGCTGCCCGCATCCGGTTTCATTGCATAGCCCGTCCACGAAGTCCAACTTCCGGAAAGGCGCTCAGCCAGAATTCGAGCTGGACCCGGTACTCGTCATCCCGCTCAATCCCGTCGGATTGAACATATCCGGGAAGGAAACGGAAACCGGACCGGACGGAGAGGCAATCGTAGTTACGCTGGATATAGCCCCCCTGTTCCTCAAACCGTGCGGTCTCAAATTCATACCTTCCGAACAGGTTATACGCCCATTCCCGGCCTTCAAACAGGAGCAGATCCATCGTCAGCAGACTGCTATCCTCACGCAGCAGGCGATGCTCCAAACCCGCACTCCACCAGGAATCGCCCTTGTATCCGAGACGGGTGTTGAAGGAATCCCAGGCAGCTTCCTGCAGGTTGTAGGAACCATCCAGGTAGATCGTCACAGAAGGAGTTGGACGAAGATCCGCATCAAGGGTCACATGGGTAAACAGATCCTGACCTTCTTCGCGATTCAGGTTTCCCACCGTATAGAGATTGACGTCGGCCAGGTCAACCGGCAGTCCCTCACGTTTTGCCTGGTACTTGTTACGAACCCCCAACCGTACATTGTGTTGTTCATCCAGCGAGTCCACGCCATCAAACGCATACAATTCATCCGGCGTAACCGATGGCTCCGGAATCAACGTATAGTTCAGATACGGCTCCACCACATGGCGGCGTGGCCGTTCGGCCCCTCCCCAGGTGGCATACGCCTTGAAGGATACATCGGCTCCAAATTCCATCATGGAGCGAAGCACGGCCCCTCCCTCCCCCTCAACGGTCTGGGTGCGGGTCTCCTGGATCCGGGTGAACTGGTTGGTGGTACCGGCCAGCAGGTTGGTCACCCACACGGTCGTCACTTCGGTCCGCACATCGCGGCTGGCGGAATAATAGGTTTCCCGGACTCCGGCCCGCGGGACCAGGCTCAGGAACCTGAAATAGGTGTTGGGATAATAGACCCGGTGCTGGGTATCAAACCGGAAGGTTGATGGTTCATCCCCTGGATCCGTTGATGCACGACGACGTTGCAGGAACACGGCATCGGCAAATCCGTCATAATAGAACGGGGTGCCGGGAATAACCTGCCGCAAGAAGGTCGCCGTGAACTGTGGCAAACGGTCAACCGTTTCAAAGTAATCGTTTACCCGCACCTGTGCCAGCATACCGAGGGAATAATGGGTTCCACGATGCGAATAGACAAAGTAGTTCTCGGGCACCGCGGACTGACGGAAGTCCGACTCGAAGAAATCCTGTCGAACATCACGGTCACTGACATATTCCCCGCGCAGGTACAACCGGTCGACATCGGTAATTTGCATGTCCTGTTTCAAACGGATCCGGTAGCGTCCCGGATCGATTGATCCGGGTTCGTCGGTTTCGTCCTCCGGCTCCTGATCCTGTGCATAATAACCCGACACACCCCCGCTCCAGGATCGTTCCCCGGGTTCCCACCAGTTGAAATCCTGACCAACCGCCACACCGCGGCGGGTCCGCCAATCGAGATGGGTTTCCCCCTTGAACCCGGGCGCCATGCGGTACCAGACCGAACTCAACAGGTAGGCACCCCACCGGCTGTCATGCCCGGGGCGGAACCGGTATCCATAATCATCGCTCAGACTGCGATACCACCGTGGAAAATAAAAACACGGAACCGGTCCGAAATACCAGACGGCGCCACGACCGGTCAGGTGATCATCCGGCACAACGGTAACACTCCGGGCATGCACCCGCCAGTGAGCACGGTGCATGGGGTTCGTGCAGGTGGTCACCCAGGCATCCCGCAACTGGTAATGCATCTGTTCCGTCCGCTCAATCTGCCGGGCTTCGCAACGGAACGGGTCGGCGGTCACGGCAACCCCTTCCCCCAGGAACAGGCGGGTCCGGAAATTATAGGACCCCTCCTTGCCCTGCCAGACCTGCCCCGGACGCCGCAGCACGACATTCCCGATTGCCTGCGCCTCCTCGGTTGCCATGTTAATGCGGATCAGATCGGCCTCCAACACGTCCGGCCCCTTACGCACCTTGACGTGGCCATGTGCCGTAATCCAGCCCGATACACGGTCATATTGAACATGGTCCGCCTCGGTCTGGACCTGTTCATTGGAAACCGCCGGGGCCGTTTGAGCCGCCGCTGGAAGCGACGGCATCACCGGGGCAACCGCCTCCCGGGAAGCCGACGGCTGCGGGACAACCGGCGCAGGAACGTCTCCCTGGAAGGAAGACGGGACCGTCTGCGCCACCACCGGACCGACCAGACCAGCAGCCAGCCATGCGATCAGCACCGTCATGCATTTTACTGGATTACCCATGAATGTCTCACCGTTCCTGGTTGGTATAAAGGTCTTCGCCGGTTGTCGTATTTCGAATCGTGAAATGCTCCACATGACGGGACGGATCCGAACGGAAACTTAAACTGGCCCCGTACCGTGTCTGCATATCCAGGAGAAATTGCTCATCCTCCTGGCGCAGACGTTCCATGACCGTGGGGTGAATCACCACCTGGATTTCCTGCAAGGGGGCCTGCTTGCGTTGCCGGCGCAGGATGGCAACGATCTGTCGCTGGATATCCACGCTGATCCCCAGCAGGGACTTGACCAGTCCCCGCCCCTTGCAATAGGGGCAATCCACGAACAATTGGGCCTGGATACTGCCTTCCACCCGCTGGCGCGTCATCTCAAGCAGCCCCAGTTCGGAAATGGGCAGGACATTCGTCCGGGCACGATCCTTCTTGAGCGCCGCCTTGAACGTACGCCCCACCTGGCTCTGATGCTTGCGCGATTTCATGTCGATCAGGTCCAGCACCACCAGTCCCCCGATATTCCGGAGCCTGAGCTGGCGGGCAACCTCTTCCACCGCCTCGGTATTGACCTCGAGTATGGCCTGATCCTGGGAACCGCTACCCTTGTATTTGCCGGTATTTACATCCACCGCCAGCAACGCCTCGGTTTCATCAAAAATAAGGTATCCCCCCGATTTCAACCCGACCCGGCGGCCAAAAGCCTCTTCGATCTGGGTTTCGACATTGAAATTCTCGAATACCGGTCGATCGCCGTCGTACAGGTGGACCTTCCCTTTGGCACTGCGCGAAATCTGACTCGCAATGTCCCGGACATGATCATACGCATCCTTTGAATCCACCACGATCCGGTCAATCTCTTCCGTCAACGAGTCACGAATCACCCGTTCAACCAGACCCGGTTCCTGGTACAGGCAGGCAGGCGCTGTCTTGGTGTTCATAGCCTTCTGGAGGTCATCCCACAGCGAAAGTAATCCCCGCAAATCGCGGGCGAAACTCCGGCTGCTCACCCCGTCCGCCGCCGTTCGCACAATCAGGCCAAGACCCGATGGCGCCGGCAGGCGATCCAGGGTCTTCTTCAGCCGTTGTCGTTCATCCGCATCGGTAATCTTGCGGGACACCCCGCGCAGGTTGGCACCCGGCATCAGCACCAGATAACGCCCCGGAATACTCAAGCTGGCCGTGACACGCGGCCCCTTGGTCCCAATGGGACCTTTGGTGACCTGGACCACGATCTCCGAACCGGGCGGGAACAAACGTTCAATTTCCTGGTTGGAAAACCGCTTGCGGCGGGGCCGTCCATGTCCACGATCCTCTTCCATGAGCTCAGCCGCAGCCTCTTCCGGATTCATATCCCAATAATGCAGGAAGGCATTCTTCTTCATGCCGATATCGACAAAGGCAGCCTGTAAATCATGTTCCAAATTTTGAATCTTACCCTTGAAGACACTGCCCACAATCCGGGTCTCGGTGGGATGTTCAACCTGGAACTCCTCCAGACGCCCCCCATCGAGAACCGCCACCCGGGTCTCCAGGTTCTCCGCATTGATAATGATCATCCGATTTACCCGATTCCGCTTGAACCAGCCAAACATGGTCTACCTTCCCTTCCTTGCTATCGTTCGTCCCACCGGGGTGCGGGACAGGTTTGGAACCGGTTTCTCGTACCATTCCGGACGATACATCCGGACCTGTACACTCTGAACCAGGCCAACACCCGACATAACCAACATCATGAAAGAACCCCCGTAACTCAACAGCGGCAACGGAACACCCGTCACCGGCATCAACCCCACGGTCATGGCCATGTTGACAAACACATGACTGAACAACAATGCCATGACCCCCACACAGATGAGACGGCCTGCCTTATCCTCGCAATGCACGGCCGTTTGAAGCCCCGAAATCAACAACAGCGTGAACAATCCCAGCACCAGCATGGACCCCATGAAACCGGATTCCTCGGCAATCACCGAATAAATGAAATCCGTCGGGGCAACCGAACGGGGAAGATACCCGAGAATATTCTGGGTTCCCTTGAGGAACCCCTTCCCCCACAAACCGCCTGAACCAACCGCAATCTCGGATTGCATCTTGTTCCATCCGGCACCCAGCGGATCACGATCCGAATTAAAAAACACCAGGATCCGTTCCCGCTGGTATTCGCTCAACCCGGTTCTCTCATGGAACCATTCCTGGTGTTCCGGACTCATCCCCAGCTTGCCGGGAAGAAACAGGGCACCCACCAACAGCCCAACCGCCAACAGGCCGGCCAGCACAACCCCCGCAAGCGCCCGCCACGGGGCACCGGCAACAAACCACAGGATGAACACCGCCGGCACAAACACCATGGCCGTTCCAAGATCCGGCTGTTTCATGATCAACGCCATCGGGATCAACGCGATCCCCGCGCTGGCCAGGAACGGACGCCAGGGCGATTCCCCCTCGGAGGTCGTCGAGAACAGGCGGGCCACCATGAGAATAACCGCCAACTTGGCTATCTCGGATGGTTGAAGCTGGAACCCGCCAACGGCTATCCAGCGACGGGCCCCATACACCTTCAGCCCCACCACCATCACCAGGAGCAGCAACACCACGCTCACCACATACAGGACCGGGGCCCATTTGACGATCCAGCGATAATCCACAACCGTCAACACCAGGCAGCAGATCCATCCACCGGCTGCCCACCACAACTGCTTGAGATACAGGTTGCGCACCGCATCTTCATGCACATAACAGGCGCTGTATACGAACAGGATGCCAATCACCAGCAACCCAAGCACCGCGGCATTCAATACCCAGTTCATGCGCCGCAACAATGCAAGACTCTGCCACAGGCGGTTCATTCATCAACCTCCTGCGGCAAATCGGAAACGGCCTCTTCGCGGATACCGGTTTCCAGGCCGAACACCGCCGCCAGCACGTCCCGAACCCGGGGCGCCACGGTAATACCCCCTGAAATACCGTCTTCAATGACAATGGCCACGGCAACCCGCGGATCGTCGTAGGGCGCAAAGGCAATCATCCAGGTGTGCTTCCGTCGATCCTCGCGTGTTCCGTATTCAGCGGTGCCCGTCTTCCCCGCAATCGTCAGGCCCTGCAGGAAGGCCCGTTTTGCGGTCCCGGTTGGTTCCATCACGACCCGCCGCATGCCCTCGCGCACCGGACGCCAGGTGTCAGCGCGCCAGGGAATCCGGACGCCGGGTTCATCCATCATCCCGGCACCCCGGACCAGTCGGGGATGAAACATCACGCCCTGACCGGCAATCGCCGCGGTCATCACCGCCATCTGCAAGGGGGTCACCAACAGGGCTCCCTGCCCGATTGAGATATTACAGGTGTCGCCTCCGCGCCAGCCATCGCGCATCACCCGCCGCTTCCAGGCGGTATCCGGGACCAACCCGGCCGCTTCAGCCGGCAATCCAATGCCCGTGACCGTACCCATCCCCAGGGTTCGTGCCGCCTGAATAATCCGATCATGCCCGCACACCATGCCCAGGTTGCAGAAAAAGGCATTGCAGGACTGTTCAATCGCTTCGATCATGGGGATGTGTCCATGCCCGGATTTTCTCCAGCACCGGAACCGTGTATTGCCCAATTCAAAATAACCCGGACAATTGAACGCGGTATCCCTTGAGGCCACCCGTCCCTCCAGCGCCGCCAACGCAACCACGGGCTTGAACGTGCTGCCGGGCGGATATTGTCCCGACACCGCACGGTTGAACAAGGGACGCAGGGGGTCGACATTCAGGGCTTTCCAGGCCCCCGACGTCATGCCGGCGCCAAATTGGTTCGGATCAAACGACGGGGCACTGGCCATCGCCAGTACATCACCGTTCCGGACATCCAGCACCACGCCCGCACCCCGTTCATTGGCGAGCACGGCTTCCAGCGCTTGTTGAATGCGGACATCCAGCGTCAACATGAGATTCTGTCCCGACACCGGTTCCCGTTCCGCCGTCTCAGCAAAGCGGAAACCCGACACATCGACCCGGATCAGCATGCCGCCCGCCACACCAGCCAGGGTCGTGTGGTTGGCCTGTTCCACACCCGACTTTCCCTCCATACCCGGCAGGTAATAATGATAAACATTATCCTGCTCCTCGGGAGGCAGCAGATCCACCCGTCCGACATACCCCAAAACATGCGATGCCAGCGTTCCGTGCGGATACATCCGCAACGGCTCGATAACGAGATCCACTCCCGGGAATCGCCCGGCATGTTCCGCCCAGCGCGCCAGCACCCCGGAATCGATATCCTGCCAGGCCAGGAACGGCAACGGTAACCGCCGGTTGACATGCCGGACAATATCGCTCCGCGTAACCACCGGCTTGATTTCCAGCAGGTCCGCCAACTGGTTGATGACCCGCTGAACCTCATCCACCGTGCGGGTCCATTTCCCCGGTTGCCGCAATTCCTCGATGTAAATGGCGATGGCATAACCGGGACGATTGTCCGCCAGGATTACCCCGTTCCGGTCGTATATCAAACCCCGGGACGCCGGTAACCTGACCCGCCGGATACTCTGTCGTTCCATGCTGGACCGGAACTCGGAGTGCCGCATCACCTGCACACGCCACAACGTGCCGCCCAACAACAGGAATGCCAGCAGCATCCCCGAGAGGACCACGTAAATGCGCACACCGTCAGAATCCGGGCCGTCAAATGCCATCGTAAACCTGTTCCATCTCCAGATTGCCGGCCAGCTTGTCCAGCCGAGCCAGCAGCCATCCCATGATCACCGTACACAGGGCCCCCAGCACCATGCCTCCGAAAACCTTCCATGCCAGCATCCAGAACCCCACCTCCACCAGGCCGCGCCGGACCAGCAACAGGTAGAGTCCAACAATCAGACCGCCCCCCGTAAAACCACCCGTCAACATCCGGGCAGCCGCACTACCGGAGGCAATAAACCGGCTCACCCCCCAGCCAGCCAGCGCCGCAGCCATGAAACACAAGGCGGAATACCCCATCGGTATAAACGGCGTCATGGCATCCTGAAGCAGGCCCGCCATGAGCGCAGCCAGGAGCCCATGATACAACTGCCGATCCATCGCATAATAAAGCACCACGCCCATCAACCAGGGAAACCGCACCTGTCCCAGCCAGACCGGTCCTGGGGCAACCGCCTGTGCCAATACGGCAAGACCCAGGATAAACACCATGATTAACCAGGTCATCGTGACCGCTCCCGTTGCCGCTGCTGAATCCGGTCTCCGGGTACAACAACAAAAACATAACGCAACCGTTCCAACGCGACCAACGGCACAACATCCGCAGATTGGTACAACCCGGACGAATGCAGGCCCGACCGCTCCACCCGCCCCACCGGAACACCATCCGGGAAAACACCACCCAGTCCCGAGGTCACCACCTCGTCCCCATCCAGTATTTCCAGTTCCTTGGCCATGTAATCCACCCGGAACGGACGCGGTGCACACATCATTTCCAGGGTGGAATCAATGGCCGTGAACCCGCCGCCGCGCAAGATGCCCAAGGCACCGGTCCGGACAAACCGGCAGGCCACCCGGCATCGCGGATCGGTTACCAGCAGCACATCGGCCGTCAAATCGGTGACTTCCAGCGTTCTGCCGACCAGCCCGGATTCGGTAACCACCGCCTGGTCAACCTTCACGCCATCCAGGTCACCACGATTGATCCGGATCGTCTGCCACCACCCACTGGTCTCCCCCCGGGCGATGACACGTCCCAGGACCAGTTTCCGACTCCCCTGGTCCCGGTAGCCCAGCAATAGCTTGAGCGTGGAATTCTCACGTCTTTCAGACTCCAGTTCCCACACCTGTTGCTGGAGTTCGGCAATCCGGACCACCAGTTCCGAACGTTCACGGATTGCGGTTCGAACCGACCCCAGGAACTCCACGCCATGGGCCAGACGGTCCATGGCCATTGAAATGAGGTTCTGGTAAGGAGCCATACCGTCACGGGTCATCATCTTGAGACGCCACGCACGGGGCACGGGAAGGACGAGCAGGACGACCAGTCCGATAATCGCCAACCAGAAACCTAACCGGTTTTCTCCCATGCCTCACCTTCCAGACCATCCGGATACGGACAGTCGACGGATGTGGACATGAACAGGTGCAGGCGACGTTCGGAACCGGTCAATCAGGCACGATCCACGGCGGTCTTCCGGAGAAAATCCAGTTCGTTCAACACCACGCCGGTCCCCTCAGCAACCGCGCTGAGCGGATCATCGGCGATGTGAACCGGCAAACCGGTTTGTTCGGCGATCAGTTTGTCAATCCCCGTCAGCAAGGCACCACCACCGGCCAGCACCATCCCGCGATCCACGAGATCGGCAGCCAATTCCGGCGGACAACGTTCCAGCGTGATGCGGATGGCATCAACAATCGAGGAAACCGGTTCCTGGAGCGCTTCGCGCACTTCTTCCGAGGTGATCGTGATCGTCTTGGGCAATCCGGCAACCAGATCCCGCCCCTTGACTTCCATGGTGGTTTCTTCTTCCACCGGATAGGCGGACCCCATGGTCATCTTGATTTCTTCCGCCGTTCGTTCGCCAATCAGCAAATTATACACCCGTTTCATGTACTGGATGATACATTCATCCATTTCATCTCCGCCCACCCGCACACTGCGGCTGAACACAATTCCAGCCAGTGAGATGAGCGCCACTTCCGTTGTTCCTCCTCCAATATCCACAATCATGTTGCCTGCCGGCTCCTGCACCGGCAACCCGACTCCGATGGCGGCCGCCATCGGCTCCTCAATCAGAAACACCTCGCGAGCGCCAGCCCGGCTGGCCGAATCCTTGACCGCACGCTTTTCCACTTCGGTAATATCACTGGGAACCGCAATGATAATGCGGGGTCGGACCATTTTCTTGCGATTGTGGATCTTCTTGATGAAATACCGGAGCATGGCTTCGGTAATGTCAAAATCCGCAATCACACCCGCCTTCATCGGACGGATCGCCTGGATGTTACCCGGCGTCCGCCCCAGCATGCGCTTGGCTTCCTCACCGACCGCCAGGATTCGCTTGGTTCCGGCCTGGACCGCCACCACCGATGGTTCACGCAGAACAATTCCCCGGTCCTTCACGTAAACCAGGGTGTTCGCTGTTCCCAGGTCAATCCCGATATCATTCGAGAACAACCCCAGAAATCTGCTCAGCATGTTCATACGTGCGGCCCTTTTCAACTATCAGGATGACTTTCCGCCCGCACCCCGTGCGGGTCAAGCGGGAAAACCATACCCTAGGGTTTCACCACCGTGCCAGGCGGCGGGTTCTTCGCCCCCTCGATCACGTCACAATAAGACATCTTTTCCGTTACGCGGGCCACCTTGAGTTTCCCCAGGACCTTGCCTTCCTCGCGTCCCAGCACGGCGCCGGTATCCGGATCGGTCAGGAGTTCACCCTCTTCGACCATCACCAGTTCCTTGCCGGCTTCCATCGCAAATTCCGATCCGCGGTTGATGATGACCTTGCCGTCGGAAACCTTGACCACCGAACCTTCAAACGGCATTTTCTCCATTTGCCGGGCAAAGAAAATCGCCGCCTGGTTGATACAGTCCTGGGCAGCCTCACCCAGCGGGGTCTGCTTGAACCCGCCCATATTGGCGTCAACGCCACCGCGGCTAACCCCCACGTTCAGCGCCACACGGCCGGCTTTGCCGACCACGGTCTGCTTGGCCACGATTTCGCCCGTGGTGGTATCCACCAGCTTGGCAATAACGGTAATCTGCGCCTTGGATTTTCCGCCCCCCAGCGATATCCCCTTGATCGTGATACCACCCAAACCGCCGGAAACCCCTTCATCCACCTGCGTGATGGCACCCGTACCGATGTAACGAGCCGGCCGGATCAACCCCTTTTGGGCGGCCTGCTTGGCCTTGGCTGCACGACCACTGGCCACCAGATCCTGCTCGGCAAGCACATCCTTCAGCTTCTCACGCTCGACAATCACAAACCGCCCGGTATCAAACAGGGCTGACTCCAACAGGATGGACAGGTTGTTGCCGATCTCCCACTGCCCCTTCCAACCCGCCTGGTTCTCAAAATCCTTGCACCCGATGGCATGCTTGAGACCCTTGTATTCACCCAGGTTCATCGAGGCGTTCCCGTCCGCCGTTTCCGTCTTGGTATCCAGCAACGCGCACCCGACCAGACACCACAAGGCCGCCAATGTCAGGGACAACAAACTCCGTCGCATCGCTCTCCTCCTCCCGGCCGGATCGTCCGGCCGCTTGAATGTTCGCCTATAGCTTGCGCAGCAAGACACAGGCATTATGCCCGCCAAACCCAAGGGAATTATTCAGACATACCCGTACATCGTGCGAACGTGCCGTGTTGGGCACATAATCCAGGTCGCAATCCGGATCCGGATTCTCCTGGTTGATCGTGGGGGGAACCACCCCGGTCTGGATGGCCATGGCGCACACCGCCGTCTCCAGGGCCCCGGCCGCCCCCAGCAGGTGTCCGGTCATCGACTTGGACGAACTGATCATAACCTTGCGGGCCGCCGTCTCACCCAGCGCCCGCTTGATCGCCCGGGTCTCAATCTTGTCGTTCAACGGCGTGCTGGTCCCGTGGGCATTGATGTAGGTGATGGCATCTGCCGTGACCCCGGCATCCTTCATGGCCATCTGCATGGCACGGGCCGCTCCACTCCCATCATCCGCCGGCGCCGTCATGTGAAAGGCGTCACACGACATCCCGAACCCGCCCACCTCGCAATAAATTGTGGCGCCCCGCTGGCGGGCATGCTCGTATTCTTCAATCATCACGACTGCGGCGCCTTCCCCCATCACGAACCCGTCCCGGTCCCGGTCAAAGGGACGACTCGCCTTTTGGGGATCATCGTTGCGCGTACTCAAGGCCCGCATGGCGCAAAAACCGGCAATCCCGAGCGAACACACCGCGGCTTCAGCCCCACCCGTGACAATCACATCGGCATCCCCGCGCTGAATCAGCCGCAGGGCATCACCCACCGCATGCGCCGAGGATGCACAGGCTGACACAACCGCAAAATTCGGCCCCTGCATGTTGTACTCGATGGCAATCAGCCCGGCAGGAATGTTGACAATCATCTGCGGGATCATGAACGGGGAACAACGCCCGGGGCCCTTGTTCACCAGCACCGTATGCTGCTCTTCCAACGTCTGCAAGCCGCCCACGCCGGAAGTGACCAGCACCCCGACACGCTCCGGATTCTCCCTGGCCATATCGAGGCCCGAATCCTGCATCGCCAGGCGGGCAGCACCCATGGCATAATGGCAGAATTGATCCATCCGGCGCTGTTCCTTTTTCGGAACAAACGCATCGAGATCATATTCCACCACTTCCGCCGCTATCTTGGATGCATAGTCCGTGGCATCGAACTTCGTTATCCGGCGTATCCCGCTATGCCCGGATGTCAGCCGCTTCCAGAAAACATCCTTGTTTGCCCCAAGCGCCGAAACGATACCAATACCCGTAATGACTACCCGTCTGGCCTGCATGCGTCAATCTCCGGCACGAAATAAAAGACCGGAAGGTCACGCTTTCACGCACCCCCGGTCCGAGGATTTCAAATGCTTACTTGTCGAACCCCTTGCTCTTCAGATAGTCGATGACCGAACCGACCGTCTTGAGTTTCTCGGCGTCCTCATCCGGGATCTCGGCGCCGAATTCCTCTTCAAAGGCCATGACCAATTCAACCGTATCCAACGAATCCGCACCCAAATCCTCGATAAACGAGGCTTCAGGCTTCACCTGGCCGGCATCCACACCCAACTGTTCAACCACGATATCTTTCACTTTGTCTTCAAGCGCCATGATCTCTTCTCCTTATGCTACATTAGCATGCCACCATTGACGTTCACCACCTGGCCCGTCAGATAAGCGGCACATTCTCCGGCGAGAAAACGCACCACTCTCGCCACATCACCCGGCGACCCGAAACGCTTCATGGGTATAGCCTCCATCATGCGCGTCCGGACATCCTCCGGCAATACGTCGGTCATCTTCGATTCAATAAATCCCGGGGCCACCGCATTCACCCGGATATTCCGGGAAGCCAACTCCCTGGCCGTCGACTTGGTGAACGCAATCAAACCAGCCTTTGAAGCGGCATAATTACACTGCCCGGCATTCCCGATCAAGCCAATAATCGAGGCAATATTGACAATGGCGCCGCTCCGCTGCTTCATCATCGGCCGGGCCACCGCCTTGGTCATCAGAAAGGCGCCCTTCAAATTGACCGTCAACACCGCATCCCAATCCTCTTCCGACATGCGGATTAATAACGTGTCACGGGTGATCCCCGCGTTATTCACGAGAATGTCAATCCGGCCAAACGCCTGCATGACGGCTTCCACCGCCCGTTCAACATCGGTTCCCTTGCCCACGTCAACCCCGAAACATTCCGCCCGAACCCCCATCGCCCGGACCGCCGTAGCCGTGTCAGCCGACCATTCAGCCTGAACATCGCACAGCGCCATATCGGCTCCCTGGCTGGCCAATTCCTCGGCAATCGCCCGTCCAATACCACGCGCCGCACCGGTTACCAACGCCACCTTCCCCTTGAACTCGCTCATTCCACCTGCTCCTCAACCCGCCAACACGGGTTTGGTCTTTTCCAACGTCACAACATCCTGAATGTTAAGCGTCTCCGCCTGCGAGTCAATCCGCTTTATCAACCCACTCAGCACGCGGCCCGGCCCAAACTCGACGTACCGGGTGGCGCCGCCATGCTTGAGCCCGTTCACACAACCGGCCCACAGCACCGAAGAAGTAACCTGCCGGATCATCGCCTGGCGGATGGCATCAGGATCCCCGTGCGGTTGTGCCGTCACATTCGCCCATACCGGAATCCCGGGGGCCCGGAACACCACCTTGGCCAGGACCTCCCGCAGTTTGTCGGCCGCCGACCGCATCAGGGAGGAATGATAGGCGCCCGCCACCTTCAACAGGACGGTTTTCTTGGCGCCCGCCGCCCGCGCCAGCTGTTCGGCACGCTCGATGCCGGCGCGCGGACCCGACAACACCGTCTGCTCTTCGGAGTTCAAATTCGCGATTTCAACCCCGCTCTGTTCACAGATCCCGCGCAACGCATCCAGCGGCAAACCGATCACGCTGACCATGGCCCCGGCCTGTTCATCACAGGCCTCCTGCATGAACCGCCCACGGGCTTCCAGTATCCGCAGGGTTTCCTCAAAACCAACAACCCCGGCCAGATGTAAAGCCGTCCATTCACCCAGGCTCAAACCGGCCATGCCCGTCACGGCGGGATCACGCCCCACAAGTTCCCGCAAGGTGGTATAACAGGCCACACTGACCACGAAAATGGCCGGCTGGCAATAGCTGGTCTTGGTCAGGCTCTCTTCCGGACCGGTGAAACAGATATCCGAAAGCTTGAAACCCAGCACCTCATCCGCACGCCGGAACAAATCGGCGCAAACCGCAAAACGGTCTGCCAGATCCTTGCCCATCCCGATGAATTGCGCCCCCTGCCCCGCACATACCCATGCATTGCCCGCCATGATCACACCCCCCATTCCACCAGCGTCGCACCCCAGGTAAACCCACCGCCAAACGTCACGAACAACAACCGGTCTCCCGCCTTGAAGCGGTTCGCGCGAACCGCTTCATCCAGCGCCACCGGCACGGAGGCCGCGGACATGTTTCCCACCCGGTCAAGATTGATGCAGAACCGGTCGGTCCCGATACCGAGACGATCCGAAACCGCCTGCACAATGCGCATGTTGGCCTGGTGCGGAATCACGCAGGTCACATCGTCCGCCGACAACCCGCACCGGGCCAGCACCTGCTGGGCGGCATCGGTCATGCACCGCACCGCATGCTTGAAAACATCCTTGCCGGCCATCTTCATGTAATGCATGCGGTCCGCCATCGACTGCGCACTGACCGGCGTACGGCTCCCACCCCCGGGAATGGTCAGAAGTTCGGCCAACGTCCCGTCCGACCCCATCACGGTGCCCAGGATACCATGACCCGTGGTGGTGGGCTTCAGCACCACCGCACCCGCTCCATCGCCAAACAGGACACAGGTGGTCCGATCCTGCCAGTCCAGCACACAACTGAGCTTTTCCGCGCCGATGACCAGGGCATTTTTCACGGTACCCGACGCCACAAATTGCCGGGCCGTTTCCAGGCTGTAGAGAAATCCGGAACAGGCGGCTTCCAGGTCAAAACAAAAGGCCTTGCGTGCACCGATGTGCTTTTGGACAAAACAGGCCGTATTGGGAAACACCATGTCGGGCGTCACGGTGGCAACCACGATCATTTCCACATCCTCAGCCGCCAGACCCGCCATGGTCAGTGCATGCCGGGAGGCTTCGGCAGCCAGGTCGGAGGCGGCCTGGTCATCGCGGGCAATCCGCCGTTCGGAAATACCGGTCCGCGTCCGGATCCATTCGTCGGAAGTATCCACGATCTTGGTCAAGTCGGCATTGGTCAGAATCCGTTCCGGCAAATACGAGCCCACACCGGCAATCACGACCCCCCGCTGGCCTTTCCCGTCCCGATTCATTCCGTCGCTCCCATCCCGGCAATATCCCGGACAATCGACTCGTTGATCTGCTCCTTCACAAACTCGCATGCCACACGAACCGCATGAAAGATCGCCCGGTGCGATGAGGCCCCGTGCGTGATAATGCACACCCCGTTCACCCCCAGCAGGGGCGCACCCCCGTACAATTCAGGATCCATCCGCTGCTTCATCGTGCGCAACGCCCCACGCAACAAAACCGCACCCAGCATGCGCATCGGGTTCCGCTTGAATTCCTGCTTCATCCAGTGCCCGATGGCATGCGCCGCACTCTCGCTGGTTTTCAGCACCACGTTCCCGACAAAACCGTCACACACCACCACGTCCGTTTCCCCGCGGAACAGGTCATGCCCTTCCACATTGCCCCGGAACCGGAGTGGCGCCCGGCCCAACAAACCGAACGCCTTCTTGGTGACATCATTCCCTTTGACATCCTCGCCACCGATGCTCAACAGGCCCACCACGGGATCCTCCTGCTTGAGGATGGCCTTTGAATAAACACTTCCCATCACGCCGAATTGGGCCAGCATCTCAGGATCGCAATCCAGGCTTGCCCCGGCATCCAGCAGGATAATGGGCCGGGCGGACGTCGGCATGACCGTCGCAATGGCCGGGCGCAGGATTCCTTTCAATAAACGTAATTTAAGCGTGGCCGCCACGACCACGGCGCCCGTATTGCCGGCCGATACCGCGGCATCCGCCTGGCCATCCTTCACCAGGTCAACACACCGCCCGATCGACGAATCCTTCTTGCGTCGGATTGCCTGGGCAGGCGCCTCGTCCATCCCGACCACTTCGGACGCATGGCGCACTTCCAGGAGCTCGGGAATCGGGCCCAGCGCGGCAAGTTCCGCCCGCACACGAGGCTCATCACCGACCAGGATCAAACGGGTAAGGGATTTCAACCCCCGCGCCGCCTCAACCGCCCCCTTGACAATCTCACCCGGGGCGTAATCCCCGCCCATCGCATCAACCGCGATTCGCATGGGGGGGATCAGGACGATTTCACCGTCAACACCTGACGGCCACGGTAGTAACCGCACGCCGCGCATACCCGATGCGGCCGATGCGGGGCCCCGCATTCAGGGCAGGCTTTTGATGCCGTCACCGGATGCTTATGGGAAGCGCGGCGGATACGGCACTTGCTTTTTGACTTCTTCCTTTTGGGTAACGCCATAACAACTCCTTATTTTCTCATATCCAGCCGGTCCAAAACACCCCACCGACTGTCCGCCGGCGGCCGGCATTTACAGGTCGCCTCGTTACGGTTGACACCGCACTGGTCACATAATCCCCTGCATTCCGTGCGGCACACCGGGTAGGCAGGAAAGGCGAGGATCATAGTTTCCCGCATTTCATCGGTCAAGTCCACAAGCGCATGTTCATCCGTATAGGCCAGAACCACCTCAAACCCCGGTTCCCGCACCTCCTGGCTGAAAATCCCTCCACATCGGGAACAGTGGAAATCAACGCTGATCGCCAGCGTTCCACGGACAATGAGTTCCCCGGGAATGGCTTCCGCCTCGATATCATACCGCAACCCGCCGGTTAAATGGAGGGTGGGATCATCGGAAAGCTCCAGGATACCCGACGGCTCCTCACCGGTAAACCGGGTCGGATTCTCATAGACCTGGTCAACCGCAATCTTCATGACGATTTCCGGGAAGCCGCCAGAACCTTACGCATGTAACGGCGGACGGTCGGTGGCACAAAATCACGGATATCCCCGCCCAATTGGGCAACCTGCTTGACCGTGCTCGAACTGACGTAGCTGTGGACTTCCTTCGGCATCATGAACAAGGTCTCGATCTCCGGGGCCAGTTTGCGGTTCGTCAACGCCATCTGGAACTCATATTCGAAATCCGAATAGGCCCGTAATCCGCGTATCAATACCCGAACGCCTCGTTCCCGGGCGTAATTCACCAATAAATTGTCAAACGACTCCACGGTAACGTTCCGGATCCTTCGGACCACCTCGCTGGCCATGGCCACCCGCTCCTCGGTCGTGAACATCACCTGTTTTGGCGTCTGCACGGCCACGGCAAGAATCACCCGCTCAAACAGTTCCGCCGACCGCTCAATCAAATCCAAATGCCCGTACGTCAGGGGGTCAAAGGTTCCTGCATAGATTGCCAACCGCTTCATACCGCCTCCTTCCCGTCACCGGGAACTTCCGCCAGCCGGAAAAAACGCAGGACCGTGGATCCATACACACGTTCATCCGCCAACACCCACCCGTCCCCCGTATGTTCGGCACCCCGGGCCGCCAGTTCCAGCACCAGGCATCCCCCCGACGCCAACACCCCGCCGGCCTGCACGAGAGTCAGCAAACGTTCCTGCCAGGGATTCACCCGTTCCCCGTCCGACCCCGCTCCATACGGTGGATCAGCAAAGATAATATCAAATGGCCCGCCTACAACTCCTTTTTTAACGACTCGCGCAACATCCGCCACCACGACCCGTCCATTCCCGATGCCGCACCGCTGGAGGTTTTCCTTTAGTATGGCCGCTATCCGCTGGTCCGACTCCACCCACACCACCTCTGCCGCACCCCGGCTCCATGCATCAATCCCAACCGTCCCGGCACCCCCAAACAAGTCCAGAAACCTGGCATCGATAACCCGTTCTCGCAAAATCGAGAAAAGCGCCTGCCGAACCATATCCTGCGTAGGCCGTACTCCCGTTTTCGGCACGATCAAAGTCCGCCCCGACAATATTCCACCCGTTACCCGCATGGGGTCAATCCTCAAGACCTTTTATAATACACGCTTTCTCGCGGAAAAGGGTGCCAATACGGCACGACCATGTCAATCCCGGCCTCAAACCCGTGAGAGACGGCCCCCGCGGCGGATTTACCCAACAGACGCTTGTCCCGAAATGAAAGCCCGCCGGTTCATCACACGGCCTGCCTGGCACCCAACCTCCCCGATGCGCCCCCCATCAGGGGGCGTGCGAACGAACATGCCGCACCAGCAACTCGATCTGGGTGCGTTCCCGGAAGGTGTTCTCACGCAATTCGGCGGCAACGTCAATCACACCGGACGGAAGGGGCCGGTCACCCCACCCGAACGCCACCGCCTGCATGGATTGCTTCGCATGCTCAACCCGGAAACGCACATGCCGGCCATCCTTGCCCATGCGTACGGGTTCCCCGGCCACCCGCAGGTGGCGGATGCCCAGCAATGGCACCGGGTTACCCTCTCCGAACGGGTCCAGGCGGGCCAATCCATCCACCAGCGACTGATCCACCTGCGCCAATCCGTTCAGCCAGGCATCGATCCGGACCATACAGGCATTATCCCCCCGGGGGTACCCCTCCCGGCAGGCGTCAGCAAAGGCGGCGCGAAACGCTTCCAGGCATCCGGGCTTTACCACGATGCCCGCCGCCATGCGATGCCCCCCAAATCCGGCCAGATGTTCCCGGCATCGCTCCAACGCCACCATCAGGTCACCACACACCGGACCCCGGCACGATCCTTTTCCCCCGCCATCCGCATCCAGGCTCACCACGGCAACCGGACGGTTGTGCGCCTCCTTCAACCGTGACGCCACAATCCCGATCACCCCCGGGTGCCAGCCGGACGCCGCCACCACCAGTCCCTCCCTCGGACCGGCTTCCAGCATGGCCTGCACGTCACGTTCCGCCACCGCCAGCACCGCCCCCTCCACCTGCCGGCGTTCCCGGTTGGCCTGTTCCAGCTGTCCTGCCAACGTCTGCTGTTCATCGGCGGAATCCGACACCAGCAAGCGCACGGCGGCGCCGGCATCCCCCATCCTTCCGGCGGCATTCATGCGCGGCCCCAGCACAAAACCCAGCGTGCCGGCCGACACCGCATCCTGGCAGGCTGCCGCATCC
>MHBQ01000086.1:0-2161 GCA_001803315.1 Lentisphaerae bacterium RIFOXYC12_FULL_60_16 | reverse complement strand
TTCTCACCCACCAGCGGCACCACGTCCGCCACGGTCCCCAGCGCCACAAGGTCCAGCCACATACGCAGGTCAACCCCGGCGGCAGCCGCCACACCATCGTCACGCAACCGCTTGACCAGGGCATGCGCCACCTTGAAGGCAACCCCGACTCCCGACAGGACACCACCGGATGCCAGCCGGGCGGGATTCACCACCGGATACGGCGCCGGCTCCCCGGTGGTATGGCGGTGATGGTCCGTGACCACCACGCCAATCCCGGCGGCAGGCAGCGGTTTCAACACGTCGAGGGAATTGGTCCCGCAATCCACGGTCACCAGCAGGCGGGGCCGGTCGATCGCCAGGCAATCCGCCAGGCCGTCCGGCGTCACTCCATACCCGTGATCGATCCGGTGGGGAATGAACACGCGCACCGGCACGTCGAACGGCGTCAGCACCCGGGACAGGAGCGCGGCGGCGCTGACACCGTCGGCATCATAGTCGCCATACAGGCAGACGGCATCCCGCCGGCGCACAGCGCCCGCCAGCAGATCCACGGCCGGCGCCATGTCCGGCAAAAGCAGGGGATCCGCGAGATCACTCAGGCGCGGTTGAAGAAACCGCTGGGCCTCGTCGGCGCTGCGAATCCCGCGCCGCACGAGGATTTCCGCCACCGGTTGCGGGAACCCGGTCGCCCGGGCCAATGCCGCCACGGTTGCGGCATCGCACGGACCGGACTCCCACGACTCCACCGGCGTACCCATCTCCGTCAGATCTTGGCCGGGGCGAATTCCGGACGGCGTCCCTTGTACCAGGCGATCACCACCGGGGTGGCGATGAATATCGTGGAGTAGGTGCCCGCGATCACACCGATGCACATGGCCAGGGCGAAATCATAGATGGCGCCACCACCGAACACCAGCAAAGCCAGCGTGGTCAGGAACAGCGTCAACGACGTCAGGATCGTGCGGCTCAGCGTCTGGTTGAGACTGAGGTTGCAGATCTCCGTGAGGTTCTTGTCGCGGATCAACCGCAGGTCCTCACGAATCCGGTCGAAGATGACGATCGTATCGTTCACCGAGTACCCCACGATGGTCAGCAGGGCCGCCACGATGGTCAGGTTCAAATGCCCGCCCATCATGACATACAGTCCGGCCGTCACCAGCACATCATGGAAAATGGCCACCACGGCACCCAGGGCAAATCCAAAATGGAACCGCCAGGACAGGTACAGGATCATGCCGCCCATCGCAAGGGTCAAAGCCCACACGGCCTGCAATTTCATCTCACGCCCGATCTGGGGACCCACATTCTCCTCCTGGGTCAAAGTCAGACCGGCCGCGGGATAACGCTGAACCAGCTCCTGCTTGGCTACTTCGGCCATGGACAAGCCGCCAACCGCACCACTCCCCACGCTGATGGCCAGATACTCGCGCCCACCCGCCTCCACCTCGCGCTGGTAACTGATATCCACTTCGCTGAGTCCCACGCCCGCCAGGGTCTTCCGCAGCATATCCACCGGCACTTTCTCGGTGAAGGTGTACGTCAGGGAGGATCCCCCGGTGAAATCCACCCCCATCACCTTGCTGGGATGACTGATCCCCTGGTAGGCCAGATAGCCACAGGACCCCACGATCACCGCAACCGACAGCACGGCTGCCGCCTGCCGCTTGCCGACAAAATCAATGGTGGTCGTGCGGACCATCTGCAACATCGTCAGGGCGCGGGGCGTGGCCTTGTTGGCCATCAGGCCGAACACCATCTTGGTGACAAAAACCGCCGTATAAACACTGACGATAATACCGGCCGAGAGGGTCACCGCAAACCCGCGGACCGGGCCCGACCCGAAGATGAACATGATCACGGCCGTCAACAGGGTCGTCAGGTTCGAGTCCATGATCGTGATGAACGCCCGGTCAAACCCGGCCTCCACCGCGCTCCAGAACCGCTTGCCGCCCGCCACTTCCTCGCGGATGCGTTCGAAAATAAGCACGTTGGCATCCACCGCCATGCCCAGGCTCAGCACGATGCCCGCGATACCCGGCAGGGTCAGTACCGGCAGCTGCACACCGGACGTCACCCCCGTGTTCTGAATGAAAATTCCCAGAAACCCGGCGGAAATCACCATACCCAACGGCAGGAGCAGCAGGTTGAGCAACAGGGCCAGATCCGCAATAAGCCCCGG
>MHBQ01000085.1:9033-9159 GCA_001803315.1 Lentisphaerae bacterium RIFOXYC12_FULL_60_16 | reverse complement strand
GCGGCTCAACGCGGACCTGGAACCCTTCGTGCTGGAGATCAACGCCAACCCCGACATCTCGATCGATGCCGGGTTTGCCGCCGCGCTCAAGGCAGGCCGCATCCCCTATGAGCGGTTCGTCAAGGC
>MHBQ01000085.1:0-8942 GCA_001803315.1 Lentisphaerae bacterium RIFOXYC12_FULL_60_16 | reverse complement strand
GATATCCGGTGGACCGTGAATGAGGACCGGGATGCCATCCTCAAGCTGGTCACGGACACCAACGTGTTCCGGCCCGATGAGATCGTCATTGCCGAGGAAGTGCTGGACGATGCCCTGGTCCGCGGTGAGAACGGACATTACCAATCGTACACGTTTATGCGGGACAACCGCCCGGTCGGGTGGGTGTGTTTCGGGCCGACCCCCTGCACGGTCGGAACCTTCGATGTCTACTGGCTGGCCACCGATCCCGCCTTCCAGGGCAAGGGGATCGGCAAGGCCCTGATGGCCCACGCGGAACGCCTCATTACCGAGCGGGGAGGGCGGCTGTCGGTGGTGGAAACCGCCGGCCGCGCCGTCTACACGCCCACCCGGACCTTCTATGAGCGTCGGGGATACCGACAGGCGGCACGGGTCCCCGATTTCTATGGCGTGGGTGATGACAAGGTGATCTACACCAAACCGTTGCCGGCCTGATCCGGCAACCGGAAGGAATGCCAATGAACCGATTGAACGGAACCAGCATGCCCGTACGTTACCACCTGCGTGCCACCCTGACCCCCGACCGGTGGCGCATCGAGGAGCGCGCCCTGTGGCGGGTGATACGCCGCGGCCGCATCGACGAGGTGATGTTCTTCGTGCCGCATGCCGAGGAACGGTCGGACGGACTGGGCACCGGCGCCGATCATCGCCGGATGGTGACGGTGCTCCGTCCCGTTTTTGCCCGGCTGCGGCGTGCCGGGGTTGCCCCGTCGATCAACCTGTGGTGGACGATGTCGTTCAGCGAGTTTCCGGGATATCCCCGCGACCTGCGCAGCCGGTTCAAGTTCCGGTGGGCAGTGTCGGTGGATGGCCGGACCAGCCGGTCCGCGGCCTGTCCGCGCTGTCCCGCGTGGCGCGGGCAGGTGTCGGGCATGTACCGGGCCTATGCCGCGCTGGAGCCGGACCGTATCTGGATCGACGACGATGTCCGGGCCACCCTGCGTGCCGACATGCACAGCCCCTGTTTCTGTCCCGTCTGCCTGAAGGAGATGCGGCGGCGCACCGGGCAGCGCCTTGACCGGGCGGCACTGCTGGCCGCCATCCTCGCGGATCCGCCGAACCCGGTACGCGACGCCTGGCTCGATTACCAGCATACGCTGGAGCGGGAAGTCGTCGGCATGCTCGCCGCCGCCGTGCATGCGGTCAGCCCCTCCACGCGGGTCTGCCTGATGCATTCCAATGCGGAGGCGCATGCGGCCGAGGGACGGTGCTGGGCCGACCTGGTCGAAGCGCTGGGTGTTCCGGCGCCGATGTTCCGCCCGTCCATTGGTCCCTACGTGGAATCCACGGGGCCCGGCATGGCCGCCGCCTTCAACCACACGCGGCTTGCGCAGGAGGTGTTGCCGCAGGGGACGGCCCTCGCGCCGGAAATCGAGAACTACCCGCATTCGCGGTTCGGGAAATCGACCGCCGTGGTCCGTGCCAACCTCATGCTGGGCCAGTTGCTCGGCATCCCGGAAGTGACCTTCTCCATCTACCGCTTCGGCGGGCGGCTGGACCTGGAGACACAGCGCGAGGATCCGTGGGCCCCGCTGCTGGGCGACATCAAGCCCGCCTTGCAGGCCATCGCCGATCTCGGCATACAGCCGGACCAGTCGCGCGGCATCGCGTTGTTCTGGCACGAGCACAGCGCCCGGCATGCCCGGCATACCGGCGGCGAATCGAAACCGATTTTCCTCATGCGCAACCGGCCGTGGGACCAGGCCCTGCCCCTGATGGGCATGGCGACCCGGTACGGGACCGGCGGGGTACACGCCTTGGCCGGGGAACAGGTCGAATGCCTGTCGGGCGACCGGTTGCGCACCGTGCTGTCGGGAGGGGTCATCCTCGATGCCCGGGCGGCGGAATCGCTGATCCGCATGGGGTATGGCGCCTGGATCGGGTTCGAGCGGCGGATTGACGACGTGGTCGCGGCGGTCGAAACCATCGAGGACCCGCGGTTCGGCGGGATCCGCGGCGACGTGATCAATGCCCGCTACACGGGCCGGGCCTGGCAGTTCAAGCGGCGGGCGGGGGCCCGGGTGGTGTCCTGCCTGCGCGGCTACCGGAACGAGGTACGCGGGCACGGCGTCGTGGTGTTCGAAAACAAGCAGGGGGGACGGGTGGTTACGATTCCCGTCGACAGCCAGGCCGGCCAAGTCGCCAGCCTGGGGGTAGTATTCCCGGCCTATGAATCACCGTCCTTCCTGTGCCGTCCGCGTCAGGCGCAGGTGTGGGATGCGCTGGTATGGGCCGGCCGCGGGCCGTTGCCGCTGGTGGTGCCGGATGCTCCACTCGTGTATCCGTTGCTGGTTGAACAACCGGACCGGCTGATCGTGGGCGCCTGGAACCTGATGCCGGACGCCGTGGAATCGCTGGCCATCCGGCTGGCCAGGCCCGCTTTCCCGATCCGGCGTGTCCGGCTGCTGGAACCTACCGGTCGTTGGCGTACCGTCGGCGCGCATATCGGCCGCCCGGTGCGCGGCTCGGTTACCATCGATACCGGGGTCCGACTGGCCTATCTGGATGTGGCCGTCCTGATTCTGGAGGGGGGGCCGGGTCCCGCGTGAATCTGTTCGACACCCATGTCCATGTGGATTTCCTGTCGGCGGGAGGCGCTGATCCGGCGGCGGTCTTTGAGCGCGCCGTGCAGGCAGGGGTCCGGCGGATACTGGCGGTTGGTGGGGCGCCGGACTCCGATCAGGCCGCCTGTGAGGCTGCCCGGCGGTTTCCCCTGGTGGCGGGTGTGACCCTGGGATTTAACCGGGACCACGCGCACCAGGCGGGCGATACCTCCGGGCTGGTCCATGACATGCAGACCCTGGAACACGCCATCCGGTCAGCCGAGGCGGAAGGTGTCCGGGTGGCAGGGGTGGGGGAGATCGGCATTGATCTGCACTATCATCCGGACACCGCGGAGCGGCAGGCGGCGTGGTTGGAAGCCCAGCTTGAACTGGCCTTAAAACTCGGTAAGCCGGCGGTGGTACATACCCGTGAAGCGGACCGGGTACTGCTGGAGGTGTTGGGGCGGCATGCCGCCCGGCCGGGCCAGCCGGTGGCGGGGCCCGGGGTGATCCATTCATTCACGGGGGACCGGTTGCTCGCCGGCAAGCTGCTGGATCTTGGCTGGCATATCAGTTTCAGTGGCATTGTCACCTTCCGCAATGCGGATCCGTTGCGGCAGGTGGCGGCGTATGTGCCGGAGGACCGGCTGTTGATTGAGACGGACACGCCGTTCCTGGCGCCGGTCCCGGTGCGGGGGCAGGCCAATGAGCCCGCCTTTGTGGTACATATAGCGAACCTGCTGGCGCAGGTCCGGGGTGTTGCGGCGGAACACCTGGCAGCGGTGACCACGCGCAACGCCTGTCGATTGTTTGGAATCGAAAGCGGGCATGCATGATTTGCGGACGACAATAATTTCCGGCATCGTGATGTCCGGCAGGAGGCGACGATGAAAGTACGCATGGAGGATGTAACCGTTAAATACCGTGTCCGGACCGAGCTGGGTGATCTCAAGCCGCTGATGGAGAGTCTTCGCCGGCATGGCCAGCTCAATCCGATCACCATCTCCCGGGAGAACGAACTGATTGCGGGACACCGCCGGTACCTGGCTGCGCGGGAATTGGGATGGCAGCATATTGAGGCGTATGTCGTCGAAAAATCCTCGGAGGTGGAGAAGCTCCAGTTGGAACTGGAGGAGAATGTTCACCGGAAGGATTTCACGCCGGAGGAATTGCTGGAAGGATACCGGCGCCTTGAGCGGCTGCTCCACCCGTCGTTGTTACGCCGCATCGGGCGTGCCATCCTCGAATTCTTCCGCCGGCTGTTCGCGTGGCGCCGCAAGCCGAAAGCGCGCCTTCCAGCCGTTGATGGGCCGGATTATCCGGGCACGGTATAATTCGCCGATCCAGACTGGCCCGCGGGCCGGTTCCACCGAACTGGATTCTTCGATTCACGCATCAAGCAGGGTGCCGACTTTGTTCAGCACCTGTTGCACGACGGTTTCCGGGAGGGAACAGAGAAACGACACCCCGCGTGCCTTCCAGTCCAGGCTCTTGACCTGGTCGGAAAGAACAGCGCCGGCGACCTTGAGGCCGGGTGGCACGTTTACCTCAAATGGATAGCCCTTGATCTGGTTGGTCACCGGACAAAGGATGGCCAGACCGACCTTGCGGTTATACGCCTCCGGGGAGAGCACAAGTGCCGGGCGGTGCCCGGCCTGCTCATGTCCTGCCTGGGGGTTGAATGAAATCCAGACCACGTCTCCCCGGCGGGGACAGTAAACAGCCATCACCAAACCTCCTGTCCGACGGGTCCACCGGACTCAACTTCCGCATGCAGGTTCCGCTTCGTCACACCCTTCAGCAAGTCCTCCAGCCGGTACTCAGGTTCCGGATGCGGATCGAGGACGATCTTTCCGTCGATGACGGAAAGATCAACCGCCGTGCCGTAGGCGACGTGCGATTCTTTTACGAACGCCTTCGGGATTCGTACCGCCAGACTGTTTCCCCACTTCTGAATCGTCGTTTTCACGATCATCCTCCTGTATCTACAAAGAAGATACATCCTTGCCGTCGGCGATTCAAGGTTTTTGCAGGGCAAATGCATCAAGCGATATCAAAATATCTGGGACAGACAAGCATGGCGCCAAGTTAATCTTACTTTTCGACCCTGTGGAAGACGGCTCGCGAGGACGCTCGCCCTTAAGACTTTCAATCGAAAAGGGATGTAACCAGCTTGGAGGGCGAGCGTCCTCGCGAGCCGCGATCGAAGGAAGCGCTTAACGAAGTGCCATTCGGGACAGACAAAATATTTACGGAAATTGCACCTGGTGTTTCCGGTCCCAGAGAGGAGACACCATGAGACACGCTCGGATTAAGGCCGATGGGTGTGACGGGGAAGCCAGGACAGGGTGGGATCGTTGCGGAAGGCGGTGGGGGTTTGGCGGGTTTCCTGCCGGAAGGTGCGGCTGAACGAGTAGATCGATTCGAAGCCGCAGGCCGTGGCGATGGCCGAGATGGTCATGTCGGTGTGGCGGAGCAGCTTGGCGGCACGGAACAGGCGGGTCTCGCGAAGATAGCGGCCCAGGCTCATGCCGATCGTGGCCCGGAACACCTGGCGCAGACGGCTGGGCGACAGGCCGACGGCGCTTGCCACGTCATCAACATGGATGGCGGTTTGCAGGCTGTCATTGATGAACCGGCAGGCGTCGCGCACGACCATCTCCCCATGGCTGATCACCCGGCTGGATTGGGCGGCGGGGGGGACGGGAGGGGGGGCGGCTTCGGCCAGCTGACAGAGCATCGATCCCAGCGCGAGCGATAAGGCAATCCGCTGGCGTGGTCCGTTATGATCGGTGGCCAGGAATAGATCGATGATCTCCCGGCACAAGGGCCAGGCGTCCGCCGGGACCGGCACCGGATGATCGCGCAGGTCCTGCAGCAGGGGCGGGGTGTCCATTTCGAATGTTACGAACAGCCAGTTCAACCGCTCGTGATCGAAGATGGCGCAGTTGTGATACTGGTAGGGCATGATCAGGAGGGCTTCGCCGGGGCGGAAATCCACCAGGTGCTGTTCCAGGAGGACGGACCCGCGGGTTTGCAGGTTGAGGATCAGTACATGGCGGTGATGGAGGCTGATGCGGGTGGGGGTGGTGGCCCGGGTTCGGCGGCAGAACAGGAGGATGTTGGCCGGCAGGGGGAATGGTTCGAATGGAATGCCGGTGTAATAATGCGACGGTTCCGGGATGTTCCGGATGCGACGCATGATCTGGGCCGGCGGCTTGAATGTCTTCATCGCAGGAGGATGAGCATGCCGGGAACCGCCCAGATGATGCGGCCGCCTTCATACACGACGTTGTTGGTTGAGCCCCAACTGTCGTGGTAGGAGGCCTGTAACCGCAGGGTATAGCCGCGAAGATGGAGCCGCGGGTTGGCGCCCGCAATGAGCAGGTCACCCATGCGCAGGTCCCCGGTCAATTCCACGCGTGCCCGGTTGGTCATCACCAGGGTCACGTAACGGAGGTCATCCGGTGGTGTCTGGATGACGGGGGGCAACTGGGTGGTGATGTTTGTCGAGGTGGACTGGGCTATGTTGTTGTCAACCATCAGGGTTCCGCGACCGGCGCCTTGTGCGGCGGTCTGGCGGTATACCGTTCCCGCCGCGCCGGGATAGGGTGCGGCACGGTTGACACTGTGTCCCCAGGCGCGCATGGCGACGGAACCAAAGGACGATGAACCCGTGAGATACACGGCGATACGGCCGCCGCCGCCCCCGTATTGTGCGCTTGAGGGGCTGAAGGCGGGTGGATAAGCCCGGATCATTCCGTTGCCCTGGAGGGCGGTGGTCGTCAGGTAGACGGATCCGCCGGCTGCCCCGGCGAGGCCGGGTGTGGCGGTCATGGCGGAGATCATGCCGTCCAGCGTGGTGGTTCCGCCGACGGTGGCCTGGATGGCCCCGCCGCCGTAGACCTGGCCCCCGCTCCCGAAATTGGTCGGGGTGAAGATGGATCCGTAGGTGACCGGCTGACCGGCAACCCCGGGTTTCGGTGCGCCAAGTCCGCCATGACTGGCGGCTGGTTTGGTATTGGAATTCTGGGAATCGCCTTTGCCGGGACCGGTCCCGGGCGAGAATCCTATCCCGTCGGCATAGAGCGTTCCGCCCTGCTGGATCACCAGGTTGCTGTTCACCTGCATGACCAGGCGATAGGCTTCGTTGGCGGACTCGTGGGTGATGCTGCCGTTGGTTGAGATTGTCAGGTGGCCGTTCACGGTCAGGTTGGGGTGGACCATGGAACGAATATGCAGGGTGGCATTGGTGACGGTCAGGTCGCCCCGGACGTTCAGGTTGGTATACAGGTACAGGGTGTAACGCGAAATGACGGGTGATGCCGGGAAGCTGACATGATTGGTATGAATGAGTGCGATATAGGAGGCGGAGGATCCGTAGGCCAGCAGGTTGGCGCCACTCGGAAAAAGATTCCAGACCGTGTTCGTGTTGAGGCCCAGCCGTCCCCGGTTGGTTATGATTACCGATGTAAAAGCGTTCAGATTGGATTGAAAGGGTGTCAACAGGGTGCGGGTGGTGGTCAGGACCTGGTTGTTGTCGATGGTCAACGTGCCCTGGCCATCACTTTGGGTTGCGGTTTGCCGGTAAATGGTGCCGGCGGCGCCGCGAAGCGATGATGATGTGGACGGCTTGCCGCCATAGGCCTGCATCCGGACCCCGGCGAACGAGGTGCCATTGGTTAGAATCACGGCAATCCGTCCACCGCCGCCCCCGCATTGAGCGGTTCCACCACCTCCCAGGGGAAGTCCAACATCCAACAGACCGGTTCCGCTGAGAGCGGCCGTGGTGATCCAGATTGATCCGCCGGAACCTTCGGCCAGGTTGGGGGTAAGGTTCCGGCTGGAGGAGATCGTTCCGTTGATGGTGGCGGTCCCCTTGACGATCAGGCGCACGGCTCCGCCGCCCGCTGAATACGCCCCGCTACCAAGATTTGTCGGGTTATATATGTCCCCGTAGGTGGGGAAATAAGGGAATCCGGGGTTCAGGGAATTGCCGCCCAGGCCGCCGTAACTGGCGGCGGGCCGGGTGTTGTTGTTGCCGGACTCGCCGCGGCCGGGTCCCTGGCCGGGCCCGTAGCCGCGCCCGTTGACATTGATGGTTGCCCCGGTTCCCTGGGTGAAGTCCCCGCCGACGGTCACATGCAGCCGGGAGATTTCCGATCCTGCGTTCAGGTTGTGGTTCCAGGTTCCCCGGTTGAGGGTGCAGTTGCCCAGGATGTGGAGGTTGGTGAACGGGGCGGCGTAGGTGGTGGCGATGGTGACGGTGCCGGTGAAGGTTGATGCCTGGGTCCAGGCTGCCACGGTGTTGGTCAGGTTCCAGGTCACCGGTTTGCCGGAGGTGCCGTCCAGGAGCACCTCATCGACAGTCGCGGTGGGGGCAATGGATGCGACCCAGTTTGCCGGGGTTGAAGCGAGGGAGTCGGCTCCCGCGCCGTTCCAGGTGCAGACGGCGGCGAGGAGATTGGTGGTCCCGGCTACCGCACCGATCCACCAGCCAATCCAACGTGATGTCCGACAGGCCATACGCATAATCCACCCGACTGGTTGTTTGAAATCACAAACAACCGACCCCTATCATAAGGCGCTTCAGGGTGGATATAAATGGCAAATATGCCTGAACATTTAACATTTCCGACTGGCCCTATCTGTGTGGATGGGGAAGCAGGAGAGTTGACAGGATACACAGGATAGGGATGAGAGATTGACGGGAGGGGTGTGAAGATCGCAACCAGCAGGAATGCGGGATGGAAATATGGGTCGAAGGGGAGCAACGCTTGAAGGGTTCATTCCGAAGCAACGATTGCACCGAGGTCTATCTTCGCCGGCATGGTTACCGTTGCTTCACGGGAGCTGGACGTTGGATTGAGTGCGATTCCTGACTCCGTCCCCAGTGGCAAAGTGCGTGATTTGATCTGGCCAGAGACGGCATCCCGCCACACCATCAGAATAGGCGACATTATAGCGGGGACTTCACCTGACGGCAGCGAGGGAATGACACTCGAATTCGTGCCTGCAAGCCCGTTCATTCCAACCGACTCAACCCCAGGCTGCCGCCTGCATCCGAGCGCGATTACTACGCCGACAACGGCCACCATACCGAGGATCCTCAACACATCCATCTTCATGACCGTTCCTTTTTCTGTTCTGCTGGCTCAAAACTACGACATGACCCTTCGCTTTGCTATGGGGTCTAACCCTGCCCGAACACCGGAGGGTGTGAGACCGATTTTTGTTTGGGCTGCCCGGTAGCCGCGGTCGATGACCGCGGATCTGGGAAGGCCGGGGTCACCGACCTATCTATTATACGCATTTACCATCCCTCCGTTGCGATCAACGATCTCCTGTAGTAGGCCAGCG
>MHBQ01000084.1:36729-37018 GCA_001803315.1 Lentisphaerae bacterium RIFOXYC12_FULL_60_16 | reverse complement strand
AACGTCTTGACCCGGGAAAGATCCTTCATTCCACACCCCCGGTTCGCCGTTTCGGGCGCCGTCCAGGATTTCGTTTCCCTCCCGACGGTTTCTTAACGCCATACGTTATCCGCGATTCCGCGGCCCGCGCAAGCGCCGGGTCCGGCCCCGGATATTCCACACGGTTCGATTCATGAACCGCCAACCCGACAGGTCGCGTACCGGCATGCACCAGGCGGGATTCTTCCTCCAGGTAACCATGACGCGGATCGAGGGGGTGACGCAACGGCGGCCCCAGGGCTTTCCCGAT
>MHBQ01000084.1:36338-36709 GCA_001803315.1 Lentisphaerae bacterium RIFOXYC12_FULL_60_16 | reverse complement strand
CCCCCTTACCCAGCCATGCCCGGATCATCCGGGCGCCCGTAACCACGCGCGCACCAACCCGCCCCGCCCGCCACCCCGCCAGCAATATCCCAACCTGCAGCACCTGCGCATTCCAGACACACAACACCTGCAGGGGCCGCGCCCGCAACCCGGTGCTCCATTCTCCCGGCACCGCAGGATGCCGGAATCGCGAGAAGGGAATCCACACCACCTCCCGACCCGCATTCAATTCCACGATCAGCCCGTAGAGCGGACGTTCCGCGCAGTCGCCAACATTCAACGGCGCAAGCAACCACACCTCGCCCACGGCTGGCAGCTTGCCGGATTTCACCAAACCAGAGGCCGGATTGACAGCCCCTCCGTGAACCGGC
>MHBQ01000084.1:0-36224 GCA_001803315.1 Lentisphaerae bacterium RIFOXYC12_FULL_60_16 | reverse complement strand
TTCATCCGGCACTCCTTTCCCGTCCCGACTGGACCCGCTCGTAGAGCGGTGCTACATGTTTCCCGATGCAGCCGCGCTCTATGAGCGCATCCCCTACTCCTTAAAGAAAACAGCACACCGCATTTCCACTCGCCCCCAACAATTAAGCAAAATAAGCAGATGGCTGAAAACACGGACGGACAGTTCCGCCTTCCGGGATGCCGTTTCATCGGGTTGGAATAATTGCACCTGTTCGGCCAGGGCATACAAGGCCTTGTGGTATATCCGGGACAACATGCTTTTGGCGCAACCAACCATATCGAGCACAACCGGATCAGATAATGCAAACTGGCGGTCACGCGCCAGCAGGGCAGTTCGTGACCGCCAATCCAGTTGGTTGAAAAATCGTTCAGCGAGGATACTGGCTGTTTTTTCCAATTCCAGCCACACCACCTCGTCGGCGGGATCCGGTCCTGCCGGTAACAGGTCGAGCATGCTGACAGCACGGTCTCCATCCGGTCCAGTCTCTATGGGTGCATCCAGGGAACGGTTTCTTGGGTCACCCGCCTCGGCACACAAATAATCCCGCACCACATCGCGCATGATGAGGGAAGCACCGGATTCCATGGCGGAAACCGCATCTTCCCCGGCACTCCGCGCAACCAGCCAATCCTTGTAACACTTTCCCTGTCGGGTATTTTTCAGTCGCAGTTGGGTTTCAAACAAGTGCCATGCCTGATCAGCGTCCAGCCCCATCATACGACAGGTTTGCGACCCGCCATGGCTGAACTTCTGAAGGTTATGCTCAAACCGCTGTCCGGCGAAGTCCATCAAGTCCATACGCACAGCCTCCGGGCATAACCCCAAGGCGCATCGTTCTTTCCAAACCCGCCAACTCGACAAGGAAGACATGCGCGACATTCTCGCGGCCGTTTTTTGTTCAGCCAAGAAAATTATTTTCAACTTTTTTCGGGTTTCGAGTGGAAATCCGACCTCCTGTTTCCTTTAACAGTAATGTCGGAGCGATGGTTCAACTCAAATGAAAAAGCAACACATACACAAAGGAGTACAACATGGGAGCCATAAATCGGGTGTTTCTGATGGGAAACCTAACGCGGGATCCGGAATTGCGCCATACGGCAGGTGGTCTGGCGGTTTCAGACCTGGGATTGGCCGTATCGGAGAAATATCGAAGCAAGGAAGGGCAACTGGTTGAAAAAACGTGTTTTACAGACATTGTCGTCTGGGGACGCCAGGCCGAGACCTGCGGGGAATTCCTGGCCAAGGGTTCAGCGGTCATGGTGGAGGGAAGCCTTCAGTTGGACCAGTGGCAGACAACCGCCGGAGATAAGCGCAGCCGGTTGAAGGTCCGGGCGGACCGGGTGCAGTTCCTGGGAAAGCCACGCAGCAAGGCTGGAACCACCGGAATGCCGGAACTGGCAACGGCGGGGAACCGTAATCCGTCGATGAACAACCACGAAACCGTATCGGACAACGATCCGTTCTGAACAGGAGGAATAATCATGATAGCCACAGCTGGTAAGCCAAAGACACCGGGCAAACGCCTGGATTCCCGTTTGATGTTCTATCACCCGACCAACAGTGGCGGAGGAGCGGCCATGCGGCTTGAGCTCCGTTTCAACCGGCCCGGGGAGGACCGGTATGATTGTTTCTTCCTGGAACTGGCTGCCCAGCAGAAACAAAATGCCCCGCCGGCCGATGGCGGGGTCGTTCATGCATCGTTTGACTGGCAGAACAAACTGACGGTCAAGCTGGGTTTCACCGACATCTGCGAGATGCTCATGGTACTTGAGGGAAAATACGAGAAAGTGGGCGGTGGCCGGAACGGGTTGTTTCACCGTAATGGAACCACGAGCACGATCATCAATATGCAGAAATCAGAGAAAGGAGGCATCTTCCTGGGGCTGTCGCAAAAACCTGACGGACAAGGGGAGCCACGGCGTATCCAGATGGTGTTGAATGATGCCGAATCGACCGGACTGCGCTGCGTGTTCCAGACCGGACTGTTCTTTTTGGCATTCCGGAACACCTGCCTGGGCATGGTCCCGGCCATATCCCCAACCACGAACGAAACATAATTCGTCCGAACCATGCTCATCCCCGGACTGGAACGGGACGGCGCCGTTCCGTTCCAGTCCGGCAACCCGCTCAAGTCTCGCCGTGGGCGATCCACGCAATCCTTGACCATCCAAAGGAAGCGAGCCTATAGTTCACGCCAGTTTACCGATACAATGCCATAAATCATATCGGCAGCCGGATCTCCGCCGGAGCGGTCTTTTGCATCATATAACCGAAAGAGGATCATGAATCCAACCCCCTTTAACGACGCCGAAGCCATCATCGAACCGTTCTGGGATCCCCAACTGAGCGGACTCAAGCAATGGACCATCCGCCCCGGGAAAAAGCACGGGCTTTCAGTCTCCCAGAACTGGTGCTGGGTCAATTTCGAATGGGCGCGGAGGCCCGCCAGGGGATCGGCCCTGACCATGACCCGCCGCTTCAACATCGCGTGTTCCAGTTACGATCAGGCCGTCATATCCGTCATGCCTCCCGAACAATCCGTGCTTACAATCATCCTCGATACCGACCGCGGGACACGAACGTTCCGATCCAAGCCGGCCGGAACCCGCAAACAGGAACACACCATCCCCCTGCACGGCGCTCAGATCATCCGCCGCATCACCCTTTCCCTGGATGCGGGACGGGACGGCGTGGCCTGCGGATGGATTAACTGGATCGGCCTGCAGCACCGTGCCGCCCTCCGGCGCCACGAGGCGCTCTGGGACCGCTTCGACGCCCGCTGGGATCGTTACCTGGAACCACCTGCTTTCAAACCTTCCTTCACACCCGCCTACGGCCTGCTGATCAACCACACCGAATTAACCGCCATCCGGCGCCGGCACGACCGGCATCTCGCCCGATACAAGACGTCCCCCTGGCTTGAAATCGCCCGCCGGGCCGGAACCGTCGAACCGGAAACCCGTATCCGGGATTTCGTCAATTTCTGGAGCGACACCCGGTATTGCCGCGAACGCGATCACGGTAACGAATTGCTGATACGCGGCCCGCAGATCGCCTTTGCCGGACTCCTCCTCAAGGATCCCGGACTGCTCCGCCTCGGCGCCCGTTATGCCATGTCGCTGGGCATGTGCGCCAACTGGGACGATGGCATGATCTGCCGTTTCCCCGGCAGTACCTTCGAGCACCGAAGCTTCGTTCAATCGCTCTGTGTCGAGGAGATTTCCCTCATCCTCGATATGGCCGGTGAATATTTCACCCCGTTGGGGCGGGATCACCTGATGCGCCGCATCGCCGAGGAAGGACTCGCCTCCATCCAGTTCAACGCCTGGAAACATGAATACATCTTCAACTGCAACCAGATGGCCTGGTTCACCCCGGGCCGCATGCTGGGCAGCTGCCTGCTCGAGCGCCACTGGCCGCGCGTCCGCCACCACACCGAACAAGCCCGGCGCGACCTGGTCGAAAGCCTCCAGAAAACCATCCTGCCGGATGGCGGCTATGATGAAGGCCCCACCTACTTCACCTGCGTGGGACATCGCGGAGGATTGCCGCTGTACGTGTACGCCCGCGCCCGGAAACGCCCCTTCCGCTCGGTGCTTCCGCCCGCCATGCGCCGTACCGCATCCTTTGCCGAACTGGTGGCATCAACCGATGAGGCACAGGATGCCATCCCCATCTGCGACGGAAGAATGACGCTCGACCAGAACACCCTCTCCGTCATGGCCTCCGCCCTCCCGCACAGCGCCTGGGTCAGGATCTATCGCCGCGCCCTCAAACGCACCCGCGATCTGCCCGACACCCCGCTGGCGCTCCAGCTTGATGCGCATATCCCCCTCCGCCCGCCCCCACCCGTCCCCTTCGTCCGCATGCGGGTGATGGGGCCCGTGGCCAGCACCCGGCGCCTTGGCGATACCTGGGTCAAGTTGTTCATCATGGGAAATCATGCCAACGCCGGGCATACCCACGAGGACAAGGGCAGTTTCGTGCTGGAATTCGCCGGACAAACCTTCGCCATGGATCCCGGAACCTGCGATTACAGCAGTCCCCTGGCCGGTGAACTCAAGCATTGCGAGCGACACAACATGCTGGTGCCTTATGGCACCGAACAGCGCCCCCACCCATCCTGCCCCCTGCCCCATGACATCGTACCCAGGGCGCATGGGGACGCCCGCCGGTTTTCCGCAATCGTCGAGCTGGCCAACGGCTGGGAACCCTTCTACCAACGGTGGACCCGCCACTGGGATTCCCCAACGCCCGACACTCTTATCATCCGTGACACGTACCGTATCCGGCAGGGAACCGGCGTGGAATTCTTCTGGAACACCCGGCTCCCGATTTCCGTGGAGAACGGGCGGGTCACCATCCAGGGAACCCGGGGACGGGTCCGGATTACTCCGCCCCCGCAGGCTGAGATCCGGGTGGACGAACTGCCGCTGCTGGACGGCATCCAACGGCGCCTGGTCTTCCGTATCCCGGCGCCGGCAGGCGTCCTGCTTACCCATATCCAGCTCGACACCCGTGGAAATTGAACTTGCGTAACGAATCCGTTTAACTTAGGTATTTGGTTCCATTTCCATAAATACAAGTACGGCAGAAAGGGAGTCATCACGATGGGTGCAAAAACACAGCAGGTAATGATGGCCGTCATGGTTTTACTATCCGGCTGGTTGCTGTCCGGATGCCGATCAACGGCCATCACGGTAAAATCCGATCCGTCGGGCGCCACCGTCTATTCCCGCGGCAGCGGCCGTATGGGTTATGTCTGGGAAGACAAAGGCGTAACCCCGGTCACCTTCCCCAGCAAGTTCAATGCCCAGCAAACCCTGGTAAAATGGCCTGACGGCTCGCGTAGTGACGTGCGGCGAACCGAGCTCATGGGTGAAGCGAATGTCGAGATCCTTTTCACCCGTCCCACCGCCACGCCTGCCATAAAACCCGCCACACCCTGATCGTAATCAAGGAGTACATCATGCCGACATTGGGACAATTGATGAGTGACGCAATCCGGAAACTGGCACGCAAGGAATCCCGGATAATGACCACCGACCTGCGGCGTCAGCAGATCGCATACAAGCGTGCCTCCATCGCACTCCGCCGCCAGGTCCAGGCGCTTGAACGACAGGTCCGGCTCCTCGCCCGTACGGAACAGAAACACAACCGCATGATGCCGGCCATTGCGGATGCCCCGGGTGATGCCAGGGTACGCATCACGTCCCGAACGATAATCGCCATGCGCCGGAAACTCCATTTGACACAGGATGCATTTGCCAAACTGGTGGAGACATCCCCCCAGGCCGTTTATCTTTGGGAACGCAAGCATGGCCCGCTCCGCCTCCGCACCCGGACCCTGAACATGATCCTGGCCGCCCGGAAACTCGGCGCACGGGAAGCGCAGCAGATTCTGGAATCCAAGGGCGTCAAGCGGGGACGACGGCGGACCAAACGCCGGTAACAAGCCGTTCCGGTCCACCCCGACGCGAAAGATGGACGCCCCGGATCCGGCGCCAGGGCACTACCGGCTTCTTCCGATTGCCGGCTTCGCCGCAACGGAAGGCCCATTCACCGGCAACCGGAACCAGAACACATTCCCGGTAGTCGGCGAACTCTCGACCCCGATGGTTCCGCCATGTGCCTCGACCGCCAGCTTGCAGAACGACAACCCAAGCCCCACGGAATAGGCATTCTCCCGGATGCGCGCTTCCGATTCACCAAACCGTTCAAACATGCCGGCCTGATCCTCATGGGGGATATTCGGCCCCAGGTCACAAACCGACACCCGCACCTTGTCGTTGTCCGACTTGAGGGTGACCTCGACACTCTCCTTGAACCCCACCGCCTTGACGGCATTCCCGATCAGGTTGACCAGTACCCGCCGGATCACATCGCCATCACAGTACACCGGCATCAGGGTTCCCGGTTCATTCACAATCACACGGGTCCTGCCCAGCATGGGCTTCAGCAGGTAGATGGCATCCTTGACGATTTCCGGCAGGCTGCAGGATCGGACCTGCAACGGCATCTTGCCTTCCTGCATGCGGTTCGTATCCAGAATCGTATTGGCCATTTCCAGCAGATCACGGGCCGCACCCCGGGCGGTTTGCAAAGCCGTGGCCCGTTCGGTGGGATACTGTCGCTCGCTGGTCTGGGCCAGGAATTCCAAGCTCATGGATACCGCCGTCATCGGGGTGCGCATGTCATGCACAATCATCTGGACCAGGTTGTCCCGCATACGTTCCAGTGACTGGACGCGCACCAGGTTGTCCTGCACTTCACGGAACAAATGGCGGGTATGCACCGCATTGCGTACCCGGAGCAGAACTTCGTCCGAATCCACCGGCTTGACCAGCAGGTCGTCGGCGCCGGACCGGATTCCGTCCAGGCGGCTCTCCCGATCGTCATATCCGGTTATCAGCAACACCCGGATGGGCCGGGTTGCCGGATCCGCCTTGATGCGACGGCACACCTCGATCCCGCTCAACCCCGGCATACGCACGTCCATCACCACCACGTCGGGAGAGGTTCCCGCCACAGCCTTCAATCCCGATTCGCCATCTTCACATACCGCGACTTTGAACCCGTTAAGGGTAAGCAACCGTTGCAGATATTCTCGAATATTCGCATCGTCATCCACCACCAGGATGGTTCCGGAGATAGATTCCTGCCTGACTTCTTGAAGTTGACTCATCGGTTTGCCTCCCCGTCACGCAATCCACTACTGGTGCTGACCGCCCATTCACAACCCCATGGGCAGCAATATACAACTTAACCCTGCCGGGGTCCATGAAAGATTCACCTCCCAGGCGGCACGCACCGGCTCCCTGGCTCCAGCCAGACCCGACGGCAGGCTCGGCAGAGCCGCCTCGCCCTTCTATGCACTTCGTACGACTCAAACTCTTTTCCATATTCCATCGCGGTTCCGG
This sequence comes from Lentisphaerae bacterium RIFOXYC12_FULL_60_16, assembly GCA_001803315.1. Lineage (GTDB taxonomy): Bacteria > Verrucomicrobiota > Kiritimatiellia > UBA8416 > YA12-FULL-60-10 > YA12-FULL-60-10. The sequence continues at coordinate 29,283 of MHBQ01000084.1, read as the reverse complement.
CGTACTCGCCCGGACCACGAGGTAAACCCGGGCTTCCATTTCGAAAAGGGCAACGGATTCGCGTCAGATGGCTCCAGCCGCAAGGCGGAGCCGTCGGCGCCATACCCCCGTATGCGCCGATGGCGACAACGCCGCGGATGGAACCATATCACGCGAAACCGCTTGCCCCGAAATGGAAGCCCACCGGTTCATCACACGGCCAGCCTACCAACCACCTTCCCAGGCACGCACCGGGCGCATCCTTTATTCACCATGCTTGACACCTGGCCGGACACCACCTTTCATGCATGCATGAAGGCATTGATCAGCCATCTGCCGCTCCTCCTGGCAATCGCCGGGGCACTGTCCGGATGCCGCACGCCACGGCTGACCATTCCCGCGGGTCCGGTCCGGAGCCTGGAATCCGCACAGGCCGATCTGATCACTATCGAAAAACATTTTCCTCCCATCCCGAAAACAACGGTCGCCCGCACCCATTGGGAGAACGGCCGTACCCTGCTCCGCCAGGCGCGTTTCCTGGCTACCGCTTATACCCCGACACCCACGATGCTGGAACGTCTCTCCCGGACACTGGACCAAACCTCGTTTCACCTGACCATGGTCACCGGACGTCCCCCGCGCGGAATCCTCACCGGACGCATCGATTCCGGTTTCCTGGATGATTTGGACAACTCCTTTCAACCGTTCGTCGTTTATCTTCCAACCGCCATCCGCCATCGTCAACCACTCCCCCTGCTGGTCTTCCTGCACGGCTACTCGCCACGATTCAACCTGGTCAACTGGTCCTATATCCCCGATGCCTTGCAGGCGTTTGCCGAACAACACGGCTGGGCCATTGCCGCCCCCTTCGGCCGCGGTAACACCGACTATCAGGGAATCGGGGAGCGCGATGTCCTGCGCGTTGTGTCGGAAATGCAAACCCGTTATTCCATTGATCCTGACCGCATCGTTCTGTCCGGCCTGTCCATGGGTGGTATGGGAGTCTGGACACTCGCCGCCCACCACCCCGACCGCTTCGCCGGCGCCCTGATTATCGCCGGGCGTGGTGATTATTATTTCTGGAAAGGAATTGAACGCAATACCCTGCCGGTCTACCGGCAACGGCTGATCGACACGGAGTTCGCATCCGGACTCCTGCCCAACTTGGCCAACCTGCCGCTGTTCTGTGCCCATGCCGCCGATGACGAAGTCGTACCCACAGCCGAAACACGCCATATGGTGGAACTCGTTAAAACCGTCAACCCCACCATCCAATACCTCGAATTCCCCACCGGCAACCACTGGATATGCGAGGAGGTATTCAGCCACTCCGAGGTGCAATCCTGGCTGATGGCCTTGCGGCGGCAAACCCCGCCATCCGTCCACTACCGCGCCTGGCATCCGCGCTACCCGGCACAGGGCCTCTACGGCATCCGGGCCTGGACCGGCGATCCGGCACACGAACCGTTCACCCTTCATATACAACCCGGCAGGGAGGGTCTCTCGATCCGGTCCCGCCATATCACCCGGATCCAGATCTGCCGCAATCTGCTCCCCCCCGCCTGGCGTTCCCTCCCCATCCACAACCCCGATCCGGTTCCGCTTGAAATCGCGGACCAGCCTGAATCCCTGCAACACCCGCCCCCCACCGGACCCATTGGACAGGCATTCCTCAAGCCATTCCTGTTCGTGTGCAAGGCGGACACAACCACCCCGGACATCATCACGGCTTTCCAGGAACGGTGTCGCGAATGGCAACGGTATGCACACGCTGCGCCGCGCATCCGGTTCGAGAACCGTTTCGACACCGCTGACCTTGCCCGTTACAACGTGTTGGTCTTCAATGAACCGGAAGCCGGCGACCTGGCCGCCACCCTCGCAGCCTTGCTGCCCATCCGCATCACACCGGAATCCTATCAGGCAGGTTCCATAACCATCCCGCGCGCCGGTAACGGACTCTTCGCCGTCATCCGGAGCCCCTGGAATCCCGAGCGGCTGGCCGCACTCCAATGCGGCCCCGCCTGGGGCCCTGATCTCCCCGATAACCATCGTTATGACACCCTGCCGGATTATGTGATATATTCGGGTCCGTCTCCCCAACGTATCCTCCTGGCCGGCACCTTTACACCCACCGGCGCCATCGATCCCGCCACACAATATCATGCCCCGGAACAGGTTCAGAATTCCCACTAATCTGGGCGTTTGTATTAGACGGATCGATTCTACCTCCGTTTGGAGACGGGGCGACCTCGCCCCGTTCCCTTCCCGACCAACCCAGATCCAGACCGGCCCGGGGTCGGGCCGGCTCCAGCGGGAATGCACAAACTCGAGGCACACCCGGACGGATGCAGATTGACACCACCCGCCGAAGCAGGTGGAATAGGCACCGATAGTCATGAAATACCTTTGCATCATCTTGGCCGTCCTCTTTCAGGGGTTCGTACCGCTGGTTTCCGCACGGGAAACCTGGCGTGAGATCGCCACCCCACGCTATCCCACCGGCAATCTCGAATTCCCGGTCGACTGGACGCCGGCACGCGGATTATCCCTGCGCATCCTCGAAGCCGGTTCAGACCGCATGGTACAATTCGATATCCGGCCGGATCGCGGCGCCATTCGCGTGTCACCCGAAAAAACCTTCCCCCCCGCCCTGGAAGCGTCCAGCCAATTCCAACTTGAAGCCCTTCCGGATAAACCGGCGTCCGGCGCCACCCTGCTGGTGAAATTCCGCCCGGCCAACTGGTCGCTCTACCTTGCCGGGCGGCCCATTGCCGTCATCCCGGCCCCGTTCCAACCCCCCCTGACCGTCCAGGCGTTGTCCACCCTGACCACCGCAGACAAGGAAACCGTCCGTTACCAGAAGGTCGCCGACTTCCATTTCACCCATGATTTTCTATTGCCCGACAACGAAACCAACCTGCCATCAGTCTGGACCCCCTGGTCAGGCGATTGGAAACTCCATTCCGCAGCCGATACCGCCGTTGAACTGGAGCGCCTCAAGGCAGAGGCCGGAGAAAAACCGAAACTTGAACACAGTCCAAATTTCTACACGCTCAAGGGCCGGGGCACCAACGCCTGCATCCTGACCGGCTACGACTTCTACGACACCTACATCCTCCAGGCAGCCATGCTCACCCAACCGGGCGAGATGGGCCTCGTATTCGCCGCACGCCCCGAATCCGGTTACTTCGCCTTCACCGTGCGCATGGCAGGCAACCAGCATCGGGGCCGCCTGGAACTCTGGAAAACCCCCTCCACCAACCCGGTTGAACGCACCATACTGGCAGCCGTCGAAACCGAACTGACTCCCGGTCAATGGATCCGCCTGGGCGCCGTCATGCACGCCAACCGCATCCGCTGTCTCCTCGACGGTTTTCCCGTACTGGACATCCCGGTTGAACTGCCGGCGGGCGGCCAGTTCGGCCTTTACATCAACTCGGATGTCGGAACCCTGTTCGACGATGTCGATGCACGCACCCACCACGATCTGGATTTTCTCGGTCTCAACGATGTCCGGCGCCATGTCCTGCTGGAAGACGGCGATTTCTTCCCCCGCCGCCGATTCTTCCGCCTGTTCGCCCCGCGGGAACCGGGATCATTCCTGAAGATCCCGGAACGGGAAACACCGCAACGGCTGATCCTGGGTTCCGTCCTGCATCCCGGGCATGTCATGCAGGCATCCTTCCTGCCGAAGGATCCAAATCGCCACGAAGCAGGCCTGATCGCCGGGTGGACCCCGTCACGCGCCGGTTACCACTTCATCCGGCAGGCGTCGCCAACCGGACTGGTATACCGGCTTGACCAGGTCTCCTCCAATGACGTCCGCACCCTGGAAACCCTGCCCCTTCCGCCACCGCCATCCAACGCCCCGGCATCCTTCACCCTGATGGCCGATGGATCCAATCCGGATTTCCTGCGCCTCTACTGCAATGACGAACTCGTCCTGTTGCATCGTCTCCAGCAACCCGCCGACGGCGCCTCCGGAATCTGGATCGGACCACAAACCGCCGCCAGTGTCTCAAACTTTGTCTACCGGTCCGACCGCGACGACATCCACCGGAATTTGTTCGAAAAGAACCGCCTGTATGTCGAGGACCCGTTTATGCGGCATTGGTCCTCGCCCGAAGGCCAGTGGTTGCAGGATACCAACGGCCTGAACTGGTTCAAGGGCGACCTGTTCGGGCGATTCGCGGTGCGCCTGCCCTGGATCCCGGGTTCCGAGTTGTACCCGGGCATCCCGGAAGGCGCCACCACCGGAACCTACCGCATCCGGTCCACCACCAACGGGTTGAACCTGGAAGGGATCGACGGCGTCATCCTGGCACAGGGGTTGACCAACCGCCTGGCATGGGAAGTGCCCCCAACCGCCCAGAATCCAACCAACACACCTCCGCAACCCTGGTTCAGCATCGAACACGAGGGATACTGGCTGACCGGGATCAGCGGAACGAATATCCTGTTCAAACACCCCCTGCCACAACCACGCATGGGCCGCCGCATGCGGGTGGCGGGATTCACCCCCGACCAGCTCAAACACAGCCTGGTCGACGTCTACAATATCCAGGACTGCCTGTTTACCGAATCCCTGCACGGCTGGATCCAGAACGGCGGCATCTGGGATGTGGTCAACCGGTTCCAGTGCCAGCCCCGGTGGTCACATATGAACGGCGAGTCCACCGATGGGTTGGCCGCCCTGTGGAATAAGTTCCGGTTCAGCGGCGATTTCTGCGTGGAAATTCATGCCGGCATGCGGCACGGTTGGTATGAGCGGTGCGGCGATCTGAATCTGACCATGCACGCCGACACCACGTCCCCCGGTTCCGGCTATTCCGTCACCCTCACGGGATGGGACCCCGACCTTTCCCAACGCTATTCCCGGCTCTACCGGAACGGGGCGGAAATGGCCGTCTCCGAACAATACCTGGCGCCACGTATCCGTGAAGGCAACTACCGGCTTTACACCGATCCACTGGTTCCGCAGGGCCGCGACACCCACGGCGCCTGGTATTACATCAAGTTCCGCAAGGTGGGCAACCACCTGCAATACCTGTTTGACAACGTCCCCGTGTTCGACGTGGAAGACCCGGCGCCACGCGACGGTGGCCGGTTCGGCCTGTGGACTTTCAAGAACTCGATCATGGTGGCGCGCGTCAAGGTGGCGGCCGAACAAATCGAACGGGTCCCGCCCCGTTTCCACCCCGTGGAGCCCGATGCCCCGTTCCCCGCCGCCACCCCCGCATCCTTGCCCCCGGACATCGCCGGCATATTGAAGGACCAACTTCCGCTGATATTCACCACGACCCATTCCTGGCAGATCAACGACACCGTCGGATATTCCGTGCTCCGCGAACATTCCACGCCACGCGACGGCCCCTACCTGGAAGTCGTCAACCTGCTGGGCAGCGGCCCCATGCACCTGGCGCCCACCAACCCCCCCCCCCCCTACCCCTGGCTGGCCGGATGGCGCTTCGACTTGAAACGGACCCCCGGCGCCCGCTTCAATTTCTATTTTTCCCTGGGCCGCATGGTCAAGGACAAGGGGTACCAGCCGGAATGGCAATTCATGTACCGGATCAGCGGGGACCCGTCCCCCGGCGGCCTCCTGCGCGAAACCGGATCCGGCGATATCCCGCCGGTAGCCACCCCGACTTCCGATTGGCACCGGGACGGAACCTGGACACCCGTCACCGTCTGGTTGCCGACCGATCCTGAATGGCGCCATCTGCTCGACAACACCAATTACCTCGTCCGTGTCGATGGATTCGGGTCCCTCCATTCCGGCCTTTCCGTCCAGGGGCTCACCGGCAATGAGCCGGGCGCCGCTTACGCAATCCGCCGCTTCACCGATATCCGTTACACCCCGCCCGTCCTGACCGTCTCCACCCAGGCCGTGGCCAACCCGGACCTGTCGTGGTCCGTCAACCAACCGGAACCGGCCCCCGCACAACGGGGAACGATATCCAATTTCACGGCATGGGCCGCCGCACAATCCAACGCCGGCCTTCATGCGATCATGCTGTCCGTACATTCAGGGCTCGACACCGTGCATCAACCGGTGGCCTGGATCCAGTTGCCCGATCAACCCCAAACCAGCCTGGCATGGAGTTCACAGGAGACGGACACCCTCCTGCTCAGCGGACCCGACAGCTATCCCGACCGCCGCATTTCAACCGCCACCCTTTCGCTCGGTAACGGCCAACCTGAACCCATTCAATGGACCGGCATCGTCAGGCGCGCCTGGTCCATCCCGCGTTCCGGTGCGATACCCATCCCCCAGGGAATGAACCGGTTCAAATTCCGTATCCCGGCGCCCGAACGCCTGCAAACGCTGCATCCCGACAGCCTGCCCATCCTGCTGCAGATAAACCAGATACCCTCCACCAACCATATGGCCTGGCCGGCAACCGCATCCAACCGCATCCCCCGCCTGGTCCGCCTGTCCAGCCCGTCCTTTTTCCTGGAAACATTCGAAACCCGCTGGGCGCCACCGGAACTCAACGCATCGGAAGCAAATCGCATCCCCGACCCGGACCCGCGGCAGGGCTATCACCTGTTGGTGGCCAACAACGGAAAACCGCTCCGGCTGAACACCACCTGGAACTTCCCGACCCCCATCAACCTGTCCCAGTTCCCCATTGTCCAGTTCCGGTACCGGACCCACGGCATGGCATTCATCTCGGTCACCCTCAACCAGCAGCACGTTCTGCGGGTTAGCGAATCCTTCGATCAGGCGCTTCCGTCACGCCAGGCCACACCGTTCACGCCGGACGGACAATGGCGGGCCTGGAACGGCATGGTGGTGGATGCCTTCGGTAAAACCCCGATGAATCTCAAGTGGTTTGCCGCCAGACACCTCGCCTGGGGCTCACGCCACGGCGTAGACCAGACCGGCCGGTTCACCCAAATGGAGGTGGACGACATCGTGCTGGGTCCGGCGGTGTCCCGTCCATCCCAACTCCTGGTAGAACCGGTGTATACCCACCCGTCCGGTATCCGGGCCGTCATGACCGCCATACTTCCCGGCCGCGCAACCTACGACGACCTCCCCCCGGAACAGGCCAAGGCGCTTGCATGGAAGGAATGGCCCGTTGAAAAACCGATCATTCCGGACCTGCCCGCAACCCTGCCGGACGGCCCCGGCCAGCTGCTGCTCCGCGCCGTCGCCGGCAACGGTGCGGAATCACCGGTCACCAGCCTCCCCTTCCTGCTCGACCGCAAGCCGCCCGCCGTCACGTCACAGGTCATCCCCACCAACAGCCTGATCCATAACGAATCCATCGTGCAGATCACCCTCGGGGCCGGCGACGGGGCGCCGGTGGACTTCGGCAACCTGACCTTCAAATGGAACGACCAACCGGTTTCCCTGCCGCCGCCGCTCGGCACCGACATGTCCCACACCCCAACCACCGATTACCTGACCCTGAACTGGCCGCACCTCTTCCGGGAATCCATCGATGCCACCTCCACGAACGGAGCGACCAACTGGATGGTCGTGACCGGAATCCGGGACGGCGCCGGCAACGCCGCACCCGACATCCGGATGCCCTGGATCACCGATTACGCACGCGACACCACCCCCCCCACCCTGCTGGCGCCCACCCTGCCAAGCAACATCCTGTGGAACAGCGGATGGGAGTTCGCGTCCGCGAACCAGCCGTTCACATCCAAACACGGCGGTCGCATCCAGGTGATCAACCCGACCAACGATGAACCGTATCTGGAAACCATCACGGTCAAAAAGAGCGCCGTCATCACCCTGAACCTCACCGCAAAAAAATGGTGGATACGGGATTTTCCCCTGCTGGCTTTCCGCGTCCGGCAACCCCAGGGCTCAACCGGCGGAACCGCCCTCGTGGAAATCAACCTTCAGTTCGATAAGGAAAGAATCTACCCGATATCCCTGACCGAACGCCCCACCCGGCGGCGGCAGAAAAAACTGTTCCTGGCCGAACCGATTGTCTGGCGATCAAACACCTGGCATTCGGTCCTGCTGGACCTGGAAGCCTTCCTTGAAGAAAACCTCGAACCGAAACAACAGGAAATGGTTCTCGGTCCCGCCGACGCCAAAGAACGCAAGGAAAAGAAAACCCTGCAGGCGACCTCCCTGGATTTCCGCATTACCAATGCGCCTGAATCAGCCCCCATCCAGTTCCAGAGCATGTTCATCTTCCGGCCGTTCGGCACCCAGGACGTCGTCCGGATGAATGCCTTCGATGTCAGCGGCATTGCCGGCGTTTCCTGGAAATACGAACAGGCCGAATACACCACCGCACTCTCCCCGGCCACCCTGCTCCAGGGCGGGCAGGCCGACAACGGCTGGCTCCTCATGCAGGTACGCGACAAGGCAGGCAACCTGTCCGGTCCCTTCCGGATACCCCGCAACCAGCCGGCGGAACCGCCCGCCGCACCCCCCGAACCCGACGCTCCAAAACCCGGAGAACCCGCACCATGATCCGTCGCCTGACCATTCCCGTCATCAACACGAATGTGATCGAAGTCACCGTCATCCGCTGGCTGAAAAAGGAAGGCGACACGGTCCGCCGCGGGGAACCCCTTGCCGAGATGACAACCGAGAAAGCCGCCTTTGATTACGAGTCACCCTGCAACGGCATGCTACGCCGCATCCTGACCCCGGAACGGAGCGTCATCCCCATCGGGTTCTGCATCGCCCTGGTCGGGTCACCGGACGATCCGCTGCCGGAGGTCTCGGCCCATAACGCAAAATTGCTGGCCCGGCACCGGGAACGCCCCGGCATCCATGCCACAGCCGGAAAGACGGCCCCCGTTCCGGCAACCGCCATCCCGACAGCCAACCCCAATGCCGTACGCGCCACGCCCGCAGCCCGGCGCCTGGCCCGGGAACAGGGCATCGACCTGCGCAAGGTCCAGGCACGCTTTCCCGGCATCATCATCGACGGCGCAGCCATCCGGCGTTTCCAGGAAACGGATAAACCATGAAGCCCCTGGATGGACAGACCGCCCTCGTTACCGGAGCCTCGCGCGGCATCGGGCGGGCCATTGCGTTCGCCCTGGGCCGGGCCGGCGCCGCCGTCACCGTCAATTACCAGTCCAACGCCGAAGCCGCGGAACAAACCGCCGAATCACTCCGGGCGGAGGGAATCCGCACCCTGACCGTCCGCGCGGATGTCTCCAACCCCGATGATGTCTCCCGGCTGGTACGCGAAACCTGCACGACCTTCGGCACAATCGATATCCTGGTCAACAACGCCGGCATCACGCGGGACAACCTGCTCCTGTTCATGAAGGAGGAGGAGTGGACCCGGGTGCTGGACGTCGACCTCAAGGGCGCCTTCTACTGCATCAAGGCGGCCGGGCGCGAAATGGCGCGCCGCCGCCGGGGACGCATCATCAACATCGCCTCGGTTGCCGGACTGACCGGCGACATGATGCGCGCCAACTATGCGGCCGCCAAAGCCGGCCTGCTGGGCCTCACCAAAACCGCCGCCCGCGAGTTGGCGGCCTCCGGCATCACCGTCAACGCGGTCTCGCCGGGACTGGTCGAGACCGGACTGATTGCCGGCATGGCGGCCATCAAGCGGCAAAAACTGCTGGACACCATCCCCCTCGGTCGTTTCGGCAACCCCGACGAAGTGGCCTCGGTCGTGCTGTTCCTGGCAACCGATGCCGCCGCCTACATCACCGGTGAAGTGATGGTCGTGGATGGAGGATTGTATACCCGATGAGGCTGGTCATCACAGGCATGGGCATCGTGTCCCCGCTCGGGAATGGTGTGCCGGCATTCTGGGACGCCTTGTGCCGCGGCGAGTCCGGCATCCGTCCCCTGGCCCGGCTCGACACCAGCGGATTCACCTACACCCGTGGCGGCGAAGTCCGCGACATCCCGCCCGCCCCCGACCTGCCACTCCCGCCCGGCACGGACCTTGCCACCCGTTTCATGCTGGCCGCCGCTGCGGAAGCCGCGGCTCAAGCCCGCCTCCAGGACGTGCAACCACCGGCCATCGGCATTGTGCTTGGAACCAACTTCGGTGGCGCAACCTGCGCCGAACAATTGATGGGATTCACCACCGGACGTCTCCCGGCGCCGGATGCGGACGTCCTTGCCGGATACTCATTCCAGCAGGGCGCCGACCACCTGGCCCGCCTGGTAAGGGCGACCGGTCCCCGTACCGTTCTCTCCCTGTCCTGCAGCTCCGGCACCGCCGCCATCGTCCATGCCGCCAGCCTGATCCGGCAGGGACACGCCCAGGCCGTGCTCACCGGCGGATATGACGCCCTCAGCCGTTTTGCATGGGCGGGGCTGAGCGCGCTCCGCACCATGGCCAAGGAAACCATCCGGCCGTTTGATAAACGGCGGGACGGTACCCTGTTCAGCGAAGGCGCCGGCATCCTGGTGCTGGAATCGCTGGACCACGCCCTTGAACGCGGGGCAACCCCCCTGGCCGAATTCCTGGGTTCCGGCCTCAACAACAATGCCTTTCACATGACCGCTCCCGACAAGCAGGGCGACGGCATGGCAGGCGCCATGCAGGCGGCCCTCGACGAAGCCGGCCTGGCGCCGGACCGCGTGGACCATGTCAACGCCCACGGCACCGGCACCCCGTACAATGACGCCATTGAAACCCTGGCCATCAAGACCGTTTTCGGCGCGCACGCCTACCGGATGCCCGTGACATCCATCAAATCGATGACCGGCCACCTGATGGGTGCCGCCGGCGCCGCAGAGGCCATCGCCACCGTGCTCACCATCCGCAACGGATGCATCCCTCCCACCATCAACCTGGAAGTTCCCGATCCCGCTTGCGACCTCGATTACGTTCCTCAAACCGCCCGCCATCATCCGGTACGCATCGCCCTCTCCAATTCAGCCGGTATCGGCGGCAATAACGCCTCCATCCTCCTTGCCGCCTACGAGGCGGAGCCGGGGCAACCCCGCCCCGGACCCGCTCCGGATCACTCCCCGCTTATCCCGAAGGGCGACGCCATGAACCAGCGCGTGGTCATAACCGGGATCGGCCCCGTCAGCGCCATCGGCGTCGGACGCGAAGCCTTCGCCACCGCGCTCACTGCCGGGAAAAACGGGTTCATCCGCGAACCGCTCACCGCCACCTCCGCTGAATCCGCCTGGACCGCACCGATCCGCGATTTCCACGTCGAGGAGTTCCTCGAGAGCCAGAAGGCCTACCTCGACCGCTCCTCGCAATTCGCTTTCGCAGCCGCTGCGCTGGCACTGGAGGATGCCGGACTCACACCATCTCCCGATATGGGCATCATCCTGGGAACGGCTTACGGCAGCATGGAAACCATGCTGGCCTTCTATGATGGTGTCCTGGAAAAGGGGCCCCGCTTCGCCAAACCGTTCCTGTTCCCCCACGCCTACGCCAACACCGCGATCAGCCTCCTGGCCATCGAATACGGGCTCAAGGGATTCCACCTCTGCCTGGCCTCCGGTTTCACCGCAGGCGCCGCCGCCCTGGCGGAAGCGTACGCACAAATCCGGACCGGACGATCCACGGTGATCCTGGCCGGTGGTTGCGACGCCTTGAGCCCGGCCCTGTTACAGGGATGCCGCCTCGCCGGCTGGTTGGCCAACGGCTCCGATACCGTTCCCGATCCCCATTCGACAGGCGGCATCATCCCCGGCGAAGGTGCCGCCATCCTGGTGATCGAGGCCCGTGAACACGCGCTCGCACGCGGTGCAATCCCCCTGGCAGAAATCACGGATATCGCCTGGTCCGGGTGTCCGTCCGACGATTCATGCGGCAGACCGCTTCCCGACAACCCGCCCGGATCCGGCATCCGACAACTGCTCGGCGAAACCTTTGGCGCCGACGGGGCACTTCAGGCATGCGCGGCCAGCATCACCCGGCAGGGCGGACTCATCCCGTGTGTCCGGATTGTCAGTCAGGATCCCGGCGGCAGCCGGGTCATGTTGACCCTTCAGAAGCCGCAGCCGGGCATTCCGGAATGAAGAGGACGGTAACCCATCCATGAACACACTGCCCCGGTTCACCCTGCGTAACGGATTGCCGGTTGCCGGCCGCAAACTGAAATCCGGAGAACCTGTCACCGTGGCTTACCTGGGCGGCTCGATCACCCAGGCATGGCCCGACGGTTACGCCTACCAGACCACCGCCTGGCTGAAACAGCAATACCCGGCCTCCGCCATCACCGAAATCAATGCCGGAATCGGCGGCACCGGCAGCGATCTCGGCGCGTTCCGCCTGAAACAGGATGTATTGCGGCATAAACCGGACCTCCTGTTTGTCGAGTTTGCAGTCAACGACAGCAGCGAAAATCACGATGTCCAGGCCGCCATGGAGGGAATCGTGCGGCATACCCGCCACAGCTTGGGCAATGCCTGCGATATCGCCTTTATCTACACCCTCTCGGAAAACCTGGTCGCCGATTTGCAGGCCGAACGCCTCCCCCCCGCCTCGCGCCTGCATGAACCGGTTGCCGGACACTACGGCCTGACCTCCATCAACGTGGCGCTGGATGTCGCCCGGCGCCTCAAGGCCGGAGCCTTGACCTGGCCCGATTTCGCCCGCGATGCCGCCCACCCGCACCCCCGCGGCCATGCCTTATACCGCGACACGATCGCGGCGTGCCTGCCTCGCGCCTTCGACTCCGACGCCCCCATCACCACGTTGCCGGAATCGATGACCCGTGACCCCTGGGATCATGGCGACATGATCCCGATCCCGCCCGACACGACATTCCCCGGCTGGAACTATCGCCCGCTGGAAAACCGCGGTGGCTGGGAATGCTTCGACGGCCTGTTTGAATCGCAAACCGAATCCAGCGAGGCCACCTTCGAATTCACCGGTTCCACCATCGGGTTGTTCTATCACCTCGGACCGGAAACCGGCGACCTGCTCTGGTCCATCGATGACGGATCATGGACCCCGACCCGCTGGTTCGACGACTATGCCCCTGCTTTCTGGCGCCCCAGCTACCGGGTTCTCGCCACCGGCCTGACACCGGGCAGGCACCGCCTCCGCGTCAGGGTCAGCATGGACCAGGATCCCCGCTCCAAGGGCCACTGGACCCGTCTCGCCGCCCTGCTGATACGCTGACATCTGGACGGTTGTTTTTGGTTTTACGTTAAAACCGGATGTGCTACGGTCCTTTCCGTGTTGCCGGCTGTTATGATCAACCCTGTGCAAGCATAAGGAGTTTCCATGAGCGGTTTGTCCATTCTTCCCCACCGTGATTCCGGTCTCGATTTGCTCTCCCTCGGCGCACTGGTCCATCGCCTCGACCCGGGAACCATCCCCTTCCGCAAGGCCACCCAGTTCAACATCTGGGTCAGCGGCGGCGAATACAACGTGGCTGCCAACCTCTCCGACTGCTTCAAGATGCAGACCGGTATTGCCTCGGCCCTGGTGAATTATCCGATCGGCGACCTGATCGCCGGCTCGGTCCGCGCCATGGGCGTGAAGCCGTTCTTCAAGCATTTTGAACACGACGGCGTAACCGGTCCGAACATGGCCACCGTCTACAGCGACCGGGGTCAGGGCATCCGCGCCCCCGTGGTGTTCTATAACCGCGGCAACGAAGCCGCCGCGCTGCTCAAGCCCGGTGATTTTGATTGGAAAGCCATTTTCGGCCAGGGCGTCCGCTGGTTCCACTCGGGCGGCATCTTCGCCGCGCTGTCCGAAACCACCTCCGCCCTGATCGTCGAAGCCATGCAGGCGGCCAAGGCCCACGGCGCCGTTGTGTCGTTCGACCTGAACTTCCGCGCCAAGCTCTGGAAACGCCAGGGCGGCACCGAACGCGCCCAGAAGGTTCTGCGCAACATCGTCCAGTACGTCGACGTGCTGGTGGGGAACGAGGAGGACCTTCAGATGGGTCTCGGACTCAGGGGCCCCGACGTGGTGGCCAAGTCCAAGCTGGATCCCAGCGTGTTCTTCGGCATGATGGGCACGGTCATCAAGGATTTTCCCAACATCAAGATGGTGGCCACCACCCTGCGCGAAGTGCATTCGACCAACCGGCACGATTGGGGCGCGGTCCTCTGGCTGGATGGCAAGACTTTCGTCAGCCCGACCAACGAACTCGATGTGTTGTGCCGGATCGGCGGCGGCGATGGTTTCGCATCAGGCCTGTTCTACGGCATGCTGAACGGCCTCACGCCCGAACAGGCGCTCCACCTTGGTTGGGCACACGGCGCCCTGCTGACGTCCACCCCCGGTGACACCACGATGGTTACACTGGACCAGGTGAAGGCCGTCGCGGAAGGCGGTTCCGCCCGCGTCCAGCGCTGACTACGGAACAACGGCCGGAATTGCCGGCGCCGGGGTGCGGGCTTTCTTTGCCCAGGCACTGGCGGGATATCGCTCGACCAGTTCCTTGAAGGCACGGTCGCTGTCGTCCTGGCGTCCCTGCCGTTGCAGGGCTTCCGCCGCTTCGAACAGGCATTCGGGCACCAGGATCGCATCGTCATACAGCACCGGAACACTCAGGAAAAAGCGGGTGGCCAGCGCCTCGTCGCCCCCTGCGCGTGCGACACGCGCCAATCCGATGTAGGCGCGCGGCCGGATGCCGGCCGGATCATCGCCGCCGGCGGCAGCGGCCGCCCGTTCATAGAAATCGCGGGCGGCTTCCGGTTGCCCGGCCGCCAAACGCAGGTCCGCCAGCCGCAGGGCGGCTTCGGCGGCAAACACCGTGTTCACCTTGAGGTCCAGCGCCGACTGGAAAGCGCGTTCCGCCGCTGCCTTGTCGCCCTTTTCAAACTGGGCCCGGCCTTCCAGCCCGAATCCGGTCTGTTTCCAGCTGCTGTCGGATTCACGTTCGACCAGCACGTTGGCGGCTTGTATGGCGGCGTCATACTGTTTCTGTTCGATCATGTATTCCGCCTGCCACTTCAACAGGGGCGGAGTGAACCGGGCCTTTGCCGGCGTGGCCAGCAGGGCCTTGAACAGGTTGGCAGCTTCGGTGAACTGATCCATCCGGTGAAGGGTCATCGCCAGCTCGAACCGGGTTTCCTGCTCAAGGTCAGCCCGTGGCTTGGCTGTCAGCACCTGCCGGAAAGACTGCACCGCACCGGCCAGATTGTTGGTCTGGCGCAACAACATGCCCTGCCAGTAGAGGGCATCGGGAAGAAACAGGGATTTCGGGAACCGTTTCATAAGGTCCGCCAGCGTGGCCGCGGCATCGGTATCCCGGACCAGCCGGGTCTCCACCAGGGCCTTTCGATACAACGACTCATCGGCCAGCGCATGCACCGGGTAGTCACGGGTCAACCGGCCCCAATCGTCGATTGCCAGGGATTCCTGTTTGGTTCCCGTCCGGCATTCCGCCGATGCAAACAGGGCGCGGGGCGCGAGGTCGTGTTTCGGGAATCGTTTCACCAGCTCATGATACCGTTGGGCGGCCTCCTCCTTTTTACCCTTAAGCTGGAGGTGATGGGCCAGGCGATACAGCGCATCAGGACCCACATCACTGTCGACATAATCCTTTACGATCAGTCCATAGAACTGGATGGCGCCATCCGCCTGCTTGAGCGCGGCATGGGATTCCGCCAGCAGCCAGTACAGGGATTTCCGGATCTCCGGGCGGACCTGGACCCCGGCTGCATCACGGATCGCCTCCTCGAACTGTCCGGCCTGGTAGGCGCACAAGGCGCGCTCGTACCGGGCATCGTTGGCAAAGGAAGCACGCGGATAATGCTCGATCAACTCCTGGTACGCGGCACGGGCCGGAACCGGCTTCCCCATCTGGCGATGGCTGTTCGCCTTCAAATACATCCAGGCGGCGCGCTCTTCAGCTTTCGTGCCCGCTTCCCCGGAAACCTTGAGCGCGGCATCCGCCTGCCCCAGCGCACCGGCATAGTCCTTGGCATGATAGGAGGTCCAGGCAGCCTGCAGCCGGGCCTCCGCAGCCCGCACATCCCCGGGGAACTTCGTCAGCAATTCCTTGAACGCCGCCGCACTGCCGTTGAAATCCTGGCGCCCCAGCAGCAGTTGCGCCAGTTGAAACCAGGCTTCCGCACCGATCCGGTCGGACGGCGGTTGCGCCACGAGCGCCCGGTACAGGCCCAAAGCCCGGTCCGGTTCGGGCGGCACATTGGTCACCCCCCCACCCGTCCCCCCGTAAACCGCCCCCAGCCGCAACGCCGCATACCCGCCCTGCACGGTACGGGGGTGTGCGGTCCGGACCGTTTCATACAGCGGCAGGGCTTCCGCCGTCCGCCCGGCACGAAACCACGCCTCCGCGAGGAAATACCGTACTGCGGGCAACAGGTCGGCGGGGGGATTCTCCTTGAGCAGGGCCTGAAAGGCATCGGCCGCCTCGGCAATGCGTCCGGCTTCCAGCATCAGGTCGGCCCGCTGGTAGGCGGCACGATGCCGGACGGAACTCTTGGGATAGCGTTCCAACACCTGGTGAAACAATGGCTCGGCTTCCCGGTTGCGGCCAAGCGCCCGGAGGCACTCGCCCAGCCGGCATAGCGCGAGATCAGCCTGGGCATGGTTGGGATAATCCTTGATGAAGCCACGGTACTCCATCTCGGCCATGTCGTACAGGCGGCGCGACAGGAGCCCGTCGGCAAACGCCAGGCGGTCCACCGCCGGATCCGGAACCGCCGGATCTGCGGACCAGGCCGGCATCCCGGCAACCCCCACCCCGATCAAGGCCAACACCAGTATCCGTCTCAACACGTCGGCCCCCATGGTTCCACCATTATTCCCGTGACGCACTGGTGGCAAATGAGATGTTCCAGATTTCCACCTTGCGGCACTGATCCAGCACGCGGACCACGTGTTCATACGCCGTCTTTCGGTCAGCCCGGATCAGCACCGGTTGCCCGGGAAACTGCCCGACCAGCCGCGACAGGAAGGCATCCAGCGTGGCCTCCTCGGTCAGATCCTGCCGGTTGACGATCACCCGGCCGTCTTCCAGGATGTTGAGGATGATCTCGCCGGGCAGGCGTTCCGGCATCTTGCCGGTCTCCGCCGTCGGCAGCTTGATGTCGATCTCGGTCTCCCACTGCGAAAACACCTGGCTGGCCACGAAGAAGCACAGCAGGAGAAAGATGATGTCGATCATGGGCGCAATCTGGAATCCCGGTTCCCGAAGGGTTGACCGCCCCGTGAAGTTCATGAGCGGCGCGCTCCCTGCATGGAGGTGAGGATCTCGACCGACGCGGTTTCCAGGTCACTGAGCACCCGCATGGCGCGCCGCCGGAAATAGGCATACAGCATCATGGCGGGAATACCGATCATCAAACCGTACGCGGTCGTGATCAACGCCTGCGACACCCCGGATGCCAGCACAATGGGGCGGGCCTTGGCAATGTCCAGCGCCACCGCATTGAAGGCCCGGATCATGCCGAACACCGTTCCCAGCAACCCGATCATCGGGGCAATGGCCGCGATGTCGAGCAGGTACTGCGTCGGACCGAGGATCAGCTCCGCCTGGCGGCGGCCTTCCCCTTCCAGGATGTCCTTGACCAGGACCGGATCCGGCGACTCCACGGTGCGCCGGTAGTTCAGCCCGGCCAGGGCAACCGAGGCCAGCGGACACGGCCGGTATTCGCACAACCGGCGGGCTTCCTCCAGGTCACCCTGCCGGATCCGTTCCGCCAGGTCCCGCTGCAACTGGGGAGGGGCCACCAGCCGCCGCTGGAGCATGATCATGAAATACAGCACCAGGGCCAGCCCCAGCACCGACACACCCGTCAGCACATACATCAGCCACCCGCCATACTCGATCATCTGGCGAAGCGTCATGCCGCCGTTTGCCGCCACCGCTTCCGCAACCGGCTGGGCCGCTTCCTGCGCCCACCCCATGCCGGCCGCTGAAAACGCAACCGCCGCCGCACCCCATCGTGATATCCTGTGCCTGTTCACGCGCCTCGCTCCTTTCCTGCAACCGGCCTCGGATACCGGGTACCCAGCAGCCGTGACAGGGCGGCATGACAACGCCGCTGCTCCGCCTTTACCCAGCGACGCCCGGCCTGTACCCGGCGCGCATAGGCCCTGAAATCCAATCCCATCGGTGCCCCGTCATGCGTCTTGGCGCGCAGGGCCCGATCCGGATCCGCCGCCTGGAGTTCCTCCAGGTGTCCCCGCACATGCTGGTAGGCATCACGGAACGGCATGCCTTCCCGCACCAGCTCCAGCGCACGGTCCGTCGCAAATACGCCGGCCGAGAACCCCGCCCGCAAGGCCCGTGGGTCCACCGCGACCGCCCGGCATAACCGCGCCAGGATCCGCACGCTCAACCGGGTGGTTTTTAAACCATCAACAAAGGATTCCTTGGTTTCCTGCAAATCGCGGTTGTATCCGCCCGGCAACCCGTTGACAATGGCGGTCACGCCCGCCGTCAGGGCGGCCACCCGGCGCGCCTTGGCCCGCACCAGCTCCAACACATCGGGATTGTATTTCTGCGGCATGATGCTGCTACCCGTGCAATACGCGGGCGGCAAACGGAAATAGCCGAATTCCGGCATGGAATACAAAATCAGATCCTCCGACAAACGGGACAGGGACAGCATGACCTGGGTCGCCGCCGACAGAATCACCGACTCGCACTTCCCCCGGGCATTGCTGGCATACAGCACATTGTGGATGGGTTCCCGGAACCCCAGCAGGCGGGCCGTCAAACGCCGGTCAATCGGAAGGGGAACCCCGTAACCGGCGGCCGAACCGAGCGGACAGGCATCGTTGTAATCAAGCGCCGCCTTGAGCAGGTACATATCGTCCAGCAGGCTTTCCGCATGGGCGGACGCCCATACTCCCACCGAGCTGGGCATGGCAGGCTGGAGATGGGTGCGGCCGACCATCGGCACCAGGCGGTGCCGGCGCGCCTGCGCCAGGAGGACCTCCGCCAGGTCAAGCGTCTCCCCGGTCAGGCCGAACAATTGTTCACGGGCATACAGGCGAAGATCCACGGCCACCTGGTCGTTACGGCTCCGGCCGGTGTGGATCCGGCGGCCGACATCGCCCAGCCGTGCGGTCAGCATTCGTTCCACGGCCAGGTGAACATCCTGGTCCTCGTCGGTGATCCGGAACCCGCCCCGCCCCGCCAGGTCCATCAGCCGCCGCAATTCAAGGATCACCCGCCGACAATCCCGCGCGCCCAGTATGCGGGGCCGGACCGGCAGGCGCGACAGCATCGTGGCATGCGCGGCCGAACCCAGGCAGTCCGCCTCCACCAGCTCAAGATCCGTCACCGGATCCCGGCCCACGGTAAACGCCAGCACATCCGGATCAATCCGCCCCACCAGGGTACGCTGCCCCGCCCGACGCGTTGCCATGTCATGCCTCCATTATCCAAACCTACCTGAATCGTTTCAGTGTAGGCGTATTTGGACCAGTTTCAAACACAAACGAACCGGGCCTGGCTTCCCCCTTCTTTACACAACGTCATAAGTCCACAGCATGGCAGGGACGGCTCGCCGAGCCGTCCGCGGCGCTTTCGGCGAAAGCGCCCTACCTTTTCGAAGATGTGATTTATGGTGTGATGTTTAGGACAACGGGTTTTCATGGAAACATTCCGAATACCCGCTATATTCAACCCCATGCAACCCATCACCGTGGCAACGGCCCAGTTTGAGAACCGGAGCGGGGATAAAGCATTCAACCTGGAACGTATGCATCAGCTCGCACTGTCCGCCCGCCAGGACGGAGCCACGGTCATCGCCTTCCATGAATGTTGCGTCACCGGATATACGTTTGCCCGCCACCTGACCCACCACGAACTCTTTGACCTGGCCGAACCCATACCGTCCGGACCGTCGATAAGCGCCATGCGAACCATCGCCCGGGATACCGGCATGGTGTTGCTGGGCGGCCTCTTCGAACGCGGGGATGACGGCCAGCTGTACAAGGCCCATGTCTGCGTGGACCGCAACGGCCTGATTGCCAAATTCCGCAAACTGCATCCCTTCATCCACCCGTCCCTGAAACCCGGAACCGGGTACGTGCTGTTCGATTTGTTCGGATGGACCTGCAGTATCCTGGTCTGCTACGACAACAACGTCATTGAGAATGTCCGGGCGGTAGCCTTGTCGGGCGCCCGGATCCTGTTTGCCCCGCATGTCACCATGTGCACGCCGTCCACACGCCCCGGCGCCGGGTTCGTAGACCCGGCCCTGTGGGCTGATCGAATCCAGGACCCCACCTCCCTGCGCACCGAGTTTGACGGGTTGAAAGGCCGTGCCTGGCTGATGAAATGGCTGCCCGCCCGCGCCTATGACAACGCCTTGTTCGTGGTGTTCTCCAATGCGGTCGGCATGGATGGCGACCAGCTCAAGAACGGTTGCTCAATGATCCTGGATCCGTTCGGCGATGTCATCGCCGAATGCCGCAAGCTGGACGATGACCGGGTCAGCGCCACACTCAACCCGCAGGCGCTGACCGACGCCGGAGGATATCGTTATCGCGAAGCCCGCCGGGTTGACCTCTACCGGGACATCCTGGTCAAACCCCACACGCCACGGCAGATCGTCTCATGGAAACCGCATCCGTAGCATCCGGACCGCCGCCGCCCGAACCACCCCGGCCCGCGCTCCCATGGCGCCGTTATTGGACCGCGAACACCGTTCCCCTGTTTAAAACCCGGCCAACCGCATAGGTCCCCAGGTTGGTCTGTCCGCCGACTGCGATCAGCTTGTTGTCGACATCCAGCATGGATTCCAGATACTGCCAGCGGGATCCACTCCACCGGAAACATTTCAGGTCCGTTTCAGCAATGCCCCGGGCCGCGGCGGCAAATGGATCATACCGCAGGGTCATCGCCCCTGAAGTAAATCCGGAGACTCCCGTGAACCCATGCACACTGATCATCTGAAGCTGGCCCGGTCCGGGCACATCCGCACAATCCGTTGCCAGCAAAACGCCCGACAGTTTTCCGCTCGTCGCACCGGTGAAGGTCCATCGCACGGCATTGATCATGTCCGGTTGCGTATCCGCAGCCGGTTCCCCCCAGTTCGCCGCCGAAGCGGACACGGTCACCGGCGGCAGCATCAATTTCCCGCGGTTCACGGCAAACCACCCGTTGCTTTCCGCCACCCCGTTGGTGAAGGTGCTGGCCAGCGACGCCATGCCCGTCAGGTTCAGCGTCCGGTCCGTCCCGTAGCCATCCGCCACCATGCGGCCATTCTGTATCAACGGACCGGTCAACCCGAACCGGTTGGTGATACCGTTATCCGACCAACCCCGGCATTCACCGGCGGACCCGGCCGTCACACGAACCGTCATGCCGGCGCCGGCCGTCTTCTGTTCAACGGAAAGGGTGCCATCGGCATCCCCCATCAAAAACAGCCCGCGACCAGTCGCTCCCACCCGGATGCTGCGATCCGGCCAGACGATCTTCTCCACACGCAGGACGCCGGCTCGGCCTTCATAGGTGCCCACCCCTGCAGCGTTATTTCCCATGGTGATGGTTTTCAGGTCCATGACACCACCGGTTTGAACGATCCGACCGGTATGGCTGTTGCCGATCAGCCAGCCGCTGTCGCCGTAAACCGTTCCCTGCCTGACCTCCAGCCAACCTTCCCCGCCGTTGCCGATCGCAACCGGAACACCGTTTACATTCTCCGCATCGCGGATATCCAAAACCGCCGCCGCTCCATTCACAACCAGGCGACCCACCTGGCCGATATCAGTACCGATGTTGAAGTTATATCCGGTTACCACCAGACTGCCGCCCACCAGGTCATACCGGCCGTTACGGATGAAAAACCGACCGTTGTTCACACCGGCCGTGCGCAGTTCGAAACGCCCGCCGCTCTGGTAGACTTCCCCGACACCCACACTTGCCCCGATGTTGATATCGGCATAAAAGATGGCCGTGCCGTTGGATTGGTTAAAATATCCGCGCCCGGCGGCATAGTATCCGAGCCGCATACCCTTGTCGCTGTAGAACGACCCGTTCACCAATACGAGGGTCCCCGTGCCGGTCATCCCCAGGCTGACAAGATTTACGGTGTTCGTCAGGCTGTCCGTGGCGTCATCCAGACGGATCGTACCGTTCTGGTTGGCCGAACTTCCCAGGGTAATGCCTTCACTAACCTCACCGGCGCCACACAACGCCGTGCCGTTGTTGTCGATATAGGCCAACAGGCCGGGACCCGGTTCACCCAGCGACCAGTTGCCCCCTTCCGACCAGTTGCCGGTCCCCGCCTGGTTCCAGATCGTGTTTGCAGCAAATACGGAAAATGCCGGAAAGGCAACCACCAGCGCCAACAACCCGCCGCACCAACGTTGTCCAGCACGTTTCATCGTTGCCTCGGTATGGTCGGAATTTTCCTCAATACGCATGCCACGGGTTGTACCGGCCGACAACCAGATCGTGTATGCGCCGCGTTTCATGTTCCTGCGCCTTTGGCCACGCTCCCTGCATGATACGTTCCAGGACCTTCCGGTTCCCGAACTGTTTCCAGGCAGGCCAGTTCCGTCCCTGGACGTCCGCGTCCCAGACAAATCCTCCATCCAGTCCGGCATCGAGGATGGCGGACATGCGGCGCGCCTGTTCCGGAAAATCGCACATCCAGGCGCCCCCGTGCGCACGAACCGAAGATCCCCCGCCATAGACGCGGGTACCCCCGCTCTTCAAGGCCAGGACCGGAGCCAGATCGGCGGCAAGCGCCGGATCGTCACGATGGCCGGCGCCGACCATGACCGATTCGAACAGGCCCTTCCGGGTCATCATCTCAATATCCAGGCCCAGCTGCCTGCTTCGCGCAAAATCACGCGGCACGATACAGGACAGCGCCTTCCCGCGCTTCGCAACCAGGCGGTTCGCCCGCTCCACAAACCCCGCCAGCAAGTCAAACCGTACCGCCTGGAATTCAGGCGTGTCGCATTCCTCCGGCAAGCGCGGCGCCCGGCCATGCCGTTTGCGGAACGCTTCAATCACCGGCGCCTCGCAGATCATCAACGGCAATCCACGGTTGAACGCGAGGCATAAACCGTCGGGATCATAATCCAGCAGCTCCTCAAAATACGCCAGTACGTAATCCTGCACCCCGGGGAAGGCGTAGCTGATCATGTTCACTTCCCGGCCGTGTTCGTCACGGCAGCGCCATTCCGGATGTTCGGCAAAGAACCGGGTGGTCCAACGCACATGCGGAAACGGGCCGTAAAAAGCCGCCATGCGGAAATAGTAATGCAGTTCCAACCCGTACGCACGGGTGGCCTGCCGCACCACCGCCAGGGGATCAATGCCGGCTTCCTTCATGCGGAACAGGGACCGGCCATAGACGCGGTCCCGGTCGTAGTAATACGCGTCTTCTTTCAAGCGGGCGTCCAGATCGGTGAACCGCGAACCCGGTTTCAACGTAAGCGGTCCTCCCCCATAGGTGCCCCAGAGGATTCGGAAAAAATCGCTGTCCCGGAACGGGACCAGGTACCGTCGCAGATCCTCCGGCGCGTCGATGCCATGACAAAACACCCCGTGGCCATCGTTGGTTGCCACCAGGTTGCGATGTCCCGCCGATGGCGGCGCGCAGGGTTCCGCCCGCAGGTAGAACACCGTCACCTCACGGGAACAATCAGCGCCGCGAACCGGCGCCAGACAGACCCGGCGGCTGGTAAAATCGGCACACAGGGCCTCGGTTTCCCCCACCGTTGACGAATCGCCCGGCAACTCACGATAACCCGTCTCACCTTCCAGCCAGATCCTGACCACCGGGTTGTGGGCGATATGCAACCGGTGCCAGCCGGTCAATTTCAGATCCAGGGTCAGGACACCGGCAGGACTGTGCGCGCCGGTCGCCAATCCAACCCCGGTAAAGGCATCCAGCTCATATCCAACCGGCATCCACCCCGCGCCGACTCCGGACGAAGCTGAAAATCCGTCAACCACCAGGGCCGGCAAATTCGAAAAAAAGGCGGACCCCTCATTCCGGCAAGCAGAATCCATGTCAACGCTCCTGTAAAAGCGCCTTCCAACCGGGATAACAACGTGCGGAAAGTCTATACCTAACGTTAGGTTTGTTCAAGTACTATTGATATTTCCTGTACGGTCAGACGGTTTGGTGATATGAATCGGTCGCAATCATGACAGGCGCCAGGGAAAAACATCGCGCGATCCGGAAAACAACCGGACAAAGGCGGCGGACCACCTTGTCCGATATCGCCCGGCAAGCCGGCATCCACGTAACAACCGTCAGCCAGATACTCAACCGCCGATCCAACTGCTGGGCATCCGAAGCAACCCGCCGGCATGTCATGAAGCTGGCCGGTGAACTCGGTTATCGCCCCAACCTCGCCGCACGCTCCCTGCGCTCCGGTCGATCCCACGTGATCGGCTACATCTCGCCCGGATTCGGCACCGGTTCTCCGAATTCGCGGGCCATGGGGCTCACCGACACCGCCATGCAGCACGATTATACCGTCATCGTGAGTTCCCATCCCAACGATTCGGAATCGGAGGACCGGCTGATCCGGAGACTGGCGGACCGGTCGATGGATGGCCTCGTGATTTACCCGGCAGACAAGGGTCCGCACACGGAACTCCGGCGTCTTGTCAACGACGGGTTTCCCGTGGTCACACTCGACGGGTCGGCACTGCTGGATTTTGAATGTGACGATATCAGCCCCGATTACCAACAGGTGGGCCGGCTCCAGGTCCGCCACCTGCTTGAAACAGGCCGGCGCCGCATCGGCCTGATCGACACCATCCCGACCGGGCGCATTAATGTGATTCGCGATCAGGCGATTCGCGACCTTCTGGCCCGCGAGGGATTGCCCCCTCCCCTGGAACTGCAGATAGCCATCGAAGATCTTCAGAGTGAATTCGTGGATGCCGAGCCACTGGTCACCGGTATTCGCGCATGCCTGGAAACCCAGCGCGGGTGTTTTGACGCCCTGATCAGCCACGACACCCTGGCGTCCCTGGCCGCCCGGATCCTGATGGAAACCGGTTGCAGGATTCCCGGCGACGTGTCGGTGATGGGCGCCGGCAATTCCATTCTCGCCATCTACGGCCTGTTGCCGCTGACCTCGATCAGCACGGCGGATGACCAGGCCGGCGCCCTCGCGTTTGGCCTGCTCATGGACCGCATGAAACAGAAGCGAGCCAATCTCCCCTTCCGCCGTATCGTCAGCCCGTCAAACCTGATCGTTCGTTCCTCGACCATCCGGACTTGAACGGAAATCACAGGCCGGATGATCCATCCGTTATCCGCTCGAGCTCGGTCATGGCGACATCGGCTTCCTTCAGCAGGCGCTCAAGCCTGCCGCGGGTGGTCCAACGCGTCAGCGCCTCCAGATAGTCCAGGTAACCCCGAACGGCTTTCTCAAACACCGGCCCCTGCCCCAGCATCAGCAACTGCAGCCGCATGGCCTTGTTCCTGGCAAACCCCTCAAACCAGGGTTCCTTGCGGTAACGCGCCAAGTCCGCCATGTTGACCGGACGGACCAGTCCCCCGGTCTTCTCCACGGCCGGCATGCCCTGCAAACCCGGCATCGACCACAATTCCGCACGCAGGGACTCGACCGCCATGCGGGTCGGCGTGCCGGGGCGGTAGATCATGCGCTTCTGCCGCTCCATCCAACGATCCCACCCGTCGGTAAAATCTCCCACCGTCTCATAACCCCACAGGACCTGCCCGATCCATTCGGCCGTGACCGGCAGCCCGGACGCCCAGCGTTCACGCAACCGTGTCAGGGCACCCGCCGAACGGGGCACCTGCAGGATCCAGCCGACCATCAGACCCGCCTGGGCACGTTCCATACCGTTGGTTCCGGGATCATATCCCTTGTCCACCGGCGCATTCGTGCCAAACAGGGAACGGATCGGAGGGAGCGTTCCGGATTCCCACGCGCGGTAACATCGTTCACTGTTGGCTGCCTTGCGTTCCCGGGTCAGGTTCTCCACCATACCGGTCACAAACCATTCCGGCAACGCATGGGTCACCACCGCGGCCCGGGACAGGGCCGGATTGGTGGCGCCCGCCAACCACCACCGCAACAACTGCCCGCACAGGGCATGATCCGCAAAAAACGGATCAACCCCGTCGGGATTCATCACGCGTACCCGCGACACCCACCGGCTCCCGTATGGCTCCAGCATGGCCGAGATACGGCCATCCACACGGTTGGTTTCCAACTGGCAGGCAATGACAAACTGATCAGCCGGAATAACGAGGGGCTCGTTCAGCAACGGCTCAACACGGCCGGCAACCGTCTCCGCCCACCGTACCAGCAGGAAGGATTGCGCGGAATCACGACCGACAACCGTGAAACGGCCTGAATCGCTCCGGATCGAAGCCGGAAGCGGTGGATCAGCGGGAATCGGCTCCGGGGCCGGAACCGCCGTCGCGGCAACCAGCCAGACCATGAGCACGATGCGCCGTGCCCGGGATTCATTCATCGCTTGTTGACCAACACCTTGAACTTGCCGGCTTCCGCCTTGATATCGCCGAGGTTGGCCATACCCTTCCACTCACGCTGGGCCGACAGGTTTCCGTAAAGCTTCCGGAACACCATGGTGCGCAGGGGCCCCAGGGCGGGCAGATGCCCGATCGAGGCGGACACCAGATGCACCTGGTTCCCCGACGGCACCGCGTTCACGGTATACGTCAACCGCATCGCCAGGGGTTTTTTGCCCAGCGGAATCTTGAACAGGGTGCTGGAGGTCCGCACCACAACGGCATTCGGCTGGACGGATACCCGGACCGAATCAAACCCGACCTTCCCATCCTTGAAAAACTGGAAATACCCGTTGATATCCTTCTCGGCATACTCCTGCTGGATCGCCTGCCCCGGCGCCGCCTGCATCATGGCCTGCAACTGCTGCTCGACACGGCGACCTCCGACACGCGTTCCTTCCGCCCCGATCAGCCGGGATGCCGGCCATAACGCCAGCACCAGGTTGACCAGGATGATCACCCCGAGCACCGCCGGCACGATCCACACGAACCGCTTCATGCCGGATTTGTTCTGAAAGGCGCCGATGGCTTCGCTGCCCATGTTCGACAAGTCGAGCTTGGCGCCGCACGACGAGCAGAACACCCGTCCCAACTGGTTCTGTGTGTTGCATTTTCCGCAAATCAACATGGTTGCCTGCCTTCCGTAAAACGATCAATCCGCCTGCTTCTTCCCGCCCGATTTCTTTTCGCCGCCCGACGACTTGGTTCCAGACTTGCCCTCGGTCTTGGTCTCCGCCTTCGACTCCGTCTTGGTGTCGGACTTGGTCTCACCGGATGGCGCGCTCTCCGACGGCTTCGAGCCCCCTTCACCGGAACTCCGCCCCCCGCCGGAACGCTTGTAATCCGTCTCGTAGAAACCACTTCCCTTGAAGATGATGCCCGCCCCGCGGCCCGGCAGACGCTTGACCTTGCACCGGCATTTCGGACACCGGCTCAAGGGCTCGGCCTTGATGCCTTGGAATTCTTCAAACTGGTACTGACACTTGGTACACTGATACTCGTACGTCGGCATTCCATCCTCCTGCATACCCGTCAACGGCCTGCACCCTACCTTCAACCCCCCTGCCTGTCAATGATGGCGGCATCCGCAGCCAATCCGGGAAACTTTTCCGGGTACCGGGACGCCGCAAACAGCACCGGGTTCCGGACCAGCGGACGATCCTCGTACGGATGCACCTCCGGTTCCCCGTATTGCTTGAGGAAATCCCGGTGGAACCCGCAACAGATCAGCCGCAACGCACAGCGCCGGCAGGCTGCCGGCTGCCGGAACAGCAGGCGGACCCGGAACGCCTGCATGCATTCGCACGCCAGCGCATACGGGCTTTTACGTCCATAGCGCGCCAGGGTAAGGGGGCTTATCACCACCCCGGCAACCAGGGCGGCCGCCACCCGCCAGAACCCTTTCCGGTATCCCATGTGCAGGATCGGATCCCATTCCTTCGCCTCGTAGATGGCCTGCCAGTAGTCCCGGATATGCGCCTCGAACCCCTTCATGAAACAGAACGGAATGAACCGCACGTTCAACACCGGGATCCGGTCCCGCCACCCACCCACCGCCTCCGCCACATCCGCCCCGATGGCATCGTAACTGGTGAAACGTATGGCATCGTGGGAGGCGTTGTCAGCCGTCTCCTCCGACGGGTTGAACACGATCAGGTTCACGCTCCGCGGCCCGAATCCGGCCAGGAACCGGAGGTGCGGATCCAGCACCTTGCTGTTGGCCGCCGTCACCACGGAATTGAACCGGAACGACATGCCCAGCGCCCGGACATTTTCAACCGCCTGCACCAGCTTGTCATGACTGCCGGGCACCTGGGTCAGCCAGTCATGGATGCCCGCATCGTAGGAATGAAAGGAGAACAACAGATCATTCAACCCCGCCGCCTGCAACTCCCGGCAATAGGCCGCATCGGCCATGCGTAACCCGTTGGTGATCAGTCCGATTTCCCGGTATCCAAGCTCCCGCGCATAGGCCACCAGGGCCGGAAATTCCTTCACAATCGTGGGCTCTCCGCCCGTGAATTCCACCTGCGTCTTGCCGAACCGACGGCCCATACGCAACTGCCGCCGGATCTGGCCAACGGTCCGGTTCTTTGCCCGGCCGCATTCCAAAGATTCCAGGTAATAGCAGAACCGGCACCGCAGGTTGCAGGCAAACCCCGTATAGCAGATCATGCGCGGCGAAATGATCCGCCGATGCCAGAAACGGTTGAACCATGTTTCCCGATCGTTCATCGCTCGCTTAAATCCCTGCCCGGACGGCATAACTCGATCCATTCCCCAAGACCATAACTGATGTGCATGACCGGGATCAACCCCAGCAGCCAGGCATCCCCGGGCTGGCGCGTCTCAACCAGCATCTTCACCGTCACCGCCACATCCGCCAGCGCATACCCGCCCAACCCGGCCGACAACAGGCGCAGGCCCCACGGATGCACCCAGGTGGCCACCCCCGCCAGCAGCAGGAACAATACCCAGGCGGCCGGCACCAGCGTGGTCCACTCGCACTCCACCCCCGCCCGGATCAGCCGGATACGGGTGGCTCCATACCCGTGGATCTGGCGGTAGAACCGGGACAACGACTGGCGCGGATAATGATACACGCAGGCGCCGGTATGAAACCGGATCCGGTACCCGGCCTGCTGGGTCTTGAAAGCGGCAATCATTTCCTCACCCGGCCAGAACGCCGGATCAAACTGCCCCATGGCCCGGAAGGCTTCCCGGCGATAAGCCATGTTGCACCCGATAATCGCACTCCACCGGATATCCCGTATGTCACCCGTCCCCCGCTGGTACCGGGCGGCGGCATACCCGGCAGCCGGCGACGCCAGCGCCAGCCCCGCCAGCCGTCCGATACGGGAAATACCCTCCGGTATCAAAGCCGGCCCGCTGACCAACCCGACCTGCGGATCATCAAACGCCGCCAACAGGTTGACGGC
>MHBQ01000083.1 GCA_001803315.1 Lentisphaerae bacterium RIFOXYC12_FULL_60_16 | reverse complement strand
TGGGGTTCCGGGACCTGGGCTCGATCCTGCGACTGACCGGAACACCGCGCCTCACGCATCCCACCCAGGATGTCGTGCCCCTGGATGATGATGGGCTGACCGCCATGATTCACGCTGACACCGCAATTGCCGGATGTGACCGGACGCCCCTGCTGAAAGCCCTGCATGCGGGAAACCCCGGCATGGCCTTCGGTATCCGCCGGAAAAACCAATGGGTGGCCTTCTGTCTGGGACGCGACGGATCAGACTACCGCCAGATCGGACCGGTCATTGCCGCCAACGACTCCGACGCCATCACCCTGGTCGCCGCATCGATGCAGATGGGCCCCATCGCGCCGCTGATGCTGGATATTCCAGCCATCCATCGCACGTTGCTGGATTTCCTCGAACCGGCAGGCCTCAGCGTTCAGCGCGGATTCACGCGGATGGTACGGGGCAGGAAACCCGCCGAACACATCACGGACGGGTGGTACGCCTGTGCCGGTCCGGAATTCGGCTGACCCGGTCAATCACCCTTGATAAAACGATCCAGGTTGCCGCCGAAGTAGGCTTCCGCTGTGGCTGGGTCAACCTTCAGTTTGGCCAGGATTGATCGATCCCGTTCCAGCCAGATCCGTGACCAATGCACGTCGTAGTTCTCCGCCCGGCAATCGAGGCCGAAAACAACCCGGTGTTCAACCGGGTATCCCGTGAAGAAGAGTTTATGCAGGGCATCCTCACGGTAGATTTCGGGCGTACCGGGCGTCGTGTCGACGAACATCACCGGCGCCTCGGATCCGCGCAACGAAGCGGCATTGAGGAACTTGCCGAAAACGGCTATGAGTTCATCGCACCAGGGCCATGCAATGTGGGCAAGCGCAAAGCGCAGGCGTGGCACATCCAGCAGGGCTTCGAATTCAGCCGGCCGGTTGAATGGCGACGAGACCATGCCATCCCACAGGATGCCGGAATGGAAAAGGATCGGTCGCCCGGCCGACGCAATGCAGCGGAATGTCCGCATGGCACGGGAATCGCCAGGTGCAAAATGGTTGCAGATCACCTTGAAGCCTTCAATGCCCGCTTGCACGCATTGTGCAACCTGTTCGACGGCATCCGGCTCCGTCGGGTCGATCCAGAAGAACGGATGCAGAGCCGGTTGATGGCGCGTCCAGTCCAGCACATTCTCAAGCCGGCGGGGAAAGGCCGTGGGAGGCGTAAGGAATGGAAACGCCGCCGGGGGAAGGCTCAATAGGATGCCGCCGGAGATGCCGGCTTGCTGCATGCGGGCGTTCAGTGCGCCCGGATCGCAGGGTGCACCGGCCGTCATCAGGTGGATGTGACAATCCGTTACAATCATGTGGAGGCGCCTTTCTCCGGACCAGGAACGGCCACGGGCGGATTCAGATAGAGGGGGACGGGTGGCGGGTAGGCACGGTTGTGACGCTGGAACAGGCGCGCCAGTTCAAGGACGGAGGATGCAGCCGGTTGCCGGGGTTCGGGAATCAGGTCGACACCGGGTGGAACCCAGGGGGCAAGCGTGGCACCCAATCGATCCCAATCCGGGGTAACCAGTTTACCGGCAGGCTGCAACCAGGACGGCCATGCACCGGCCGGAGCAATGCGGGGAGGCACGATCGGCTGCAGATCATCCCGCCCGACCTCGTACCGGGCAAACCACAGCTGTCCCCGGCGGGCATCACCAACCACGGTCACCGGAAGCGTATTGCCCACGGTGCAGTGGCCTTGCGCAACCTGGTAAGCCAATACGGCCGCACTGCTGAAACCGACCACCGGCTTCCCCCCCGGCAACGCCAGCGCCTGCAGGGTGGTCACCGCGATGCGCAAACCGGAAAACGTTCCCGGGCCGACCCCGGCAGCAAACCGGTCAATTTGATCGACCCGTACACCGGCGTCCGACAAGGCGGATTGAATCATGGGAATCAGATTGTGGCTGGCCCGGGCTGGTTCAGACCACGACCGTTCCAGAATCGGGTCATTATCCAGCCCCACCGCAACACTATGACGTACCGTCGATAACTCAAGGGAGAGCATCCACATAGCCGCGAACTCTATTCAATCACGCCCGAACATACACGTATTTTGTTCCTCATCATTCCAGCAACCGAATATAGGAATCTCGATATAATTCATCAACCAATTCGATCCTAACCAGGTTGCGCCACCATGGCTCACGGCCCATCTCAACCACATCAATGCGCCATAAGGGCACATATATTCGTTGGTTTATTTTAGATATGATACTCCAATAATAATATTTATAGCACTTATTAACAGGATGTTACGACTTGGAAAAGATTCTGTCACCATCCATTGGCACGTCTATTGCTTTTAAGTAAGCTGCGTAATTTTTGAAAGGGTCTAAAATGTCTAAAGTGCTTGGTATTGATTTGGGTACGACCAACTCGTGCATGTCGGTCATGGAGGGCGGACAGCCGGTTGTTATCCCGAATGCTGAAGGGGCGCGGACAACGCCATCCGTTGTTGCGTTTACCAAATCCGGTGAAACGCTGGTCGGGCAGTCGGCCAAGCGCCAGGCGGTTACCAATCCACGCAACACAATCTATTCGATCAAGCGGTTCATGGGGCGTAAATACGATGAAGTCGCCCACGAGATCTCGCTGGTTCCTTATGAAGTCATGAAGGCTTCCAACGGCGACGTGCATGTCAAGGCTGACGGCAAGGAGTATTCCCCACCCGAGGTATCATCCCTGATCCTCCAAAAGCTCAAGGCGGATGCCGAAGCCTACCTGGGCGAAAAGATCACCCAGTCAGTCATCACGGTTCCCGCCTATTTCAACGACAGTCAACGGCAGGCCACCAAGGATGCAGGACGCATTGCCGGGCTTGAAGTGCTCCGAATCATCAACGAACCCACCGCGGCTTCACTGGCATACGGCCTCGACAAGAAGAAGGACGAGAAGATCGCCGTCTATGACCTGGGTGGCGGCACGTTTGATATTTCGATTCTCGACATCGGCGACGGCGTATTTGAAGTCAAGGCAACCAATGGCGACACCCATCTCGGCGGCGACGACATTGACCAGGCCGTCATCATCTGGCTGGCCGACGAGTTCAAGAAAGAGAACGGAATCGATCTCCGCAAGGACATGATGGCCTTGCAGCGGCTCAAGGAAGGGGCCGAAAAAGCCAAGTGCGAACTATCCAGCGCACTCCAGACGGAAATCAACCTGCCGTTCATCACGGCGGATGCTTCCGGTCCCAAGCATCTGAATGTGTCACTCAGCCGCTCCAAGCTGGAGCAACTGGTTGAATCATTGATTGACCGGACCACCAGCCCCTGCCGCAATTGCCTGAAAGATGCCGGCCTCACCGCCGTGGATGAAGTCATCCTCGTTGGCGGCATGACCCGCATGCCCAAGGTTCAGGAGACCGCGCGCAGCCTCTTCAACCGTGAACCCCACAAGGGCGTCAACCCGGACGAAGTGGTCGCCGTCGGCGCCGCCATCCAGGGCGGTATCCTCAAGGGTGAAGTCAAGGACGTCCTGTTGCTCGATGTAACCCCGCTTTCCCTCGGCATTGAAACCCTGGGCGGCGTTTTTACCCCGTTGATCGAGCGCAACACGACCATCCCCACCAAGAAAAGTGAAATCTTCAGCACGGCATCCGACAGCCAGCCGTCCGTGGAGATCCATGTCCTGCAGGGCGAACGCAAGATGGCGACCAACAACAAGTCCATCGGCCGGTTCCACCTGGACGGGATTCCCCCGGCACCGCGCGGCGTGCCGCAAATCGAGGTGACCTTCGACATTGACGCCAACGGCATCCTCCATGTGTCCGCCAAGGATCTCGGTACCGGCAAGGAACAGAAGATCACCATCACGGCATCCAGCGGCCTGTCGGAAGAAGAGATCAAGCAGATGGTCAAGGATGCCGAACAGAACGCCGACGAAGACCAGAAACGCCGTGAACAGGTTGAAATCCGGAACACGGCCGAAAACACCGTCTACCAGGCGGAAAAACTGGTCAAGGAACAGGGCGACAAGGTTGGCGCCGACAAGAAGGACAAGGTCGTGGCCGGAATCGCCGCCATCAAGGAGGCGCTCAAGGGTCAGGATACGGACGCCATCAAGGCCAAGCTCGAACAATTCAACACCGACCTGCAGGCCATGTCGGCAGACCTGTACAGCAAGGCACGCCAGCCCGGCAAGGATAAGCCGGATGCCGAACCGTCGGATGACGGATCCGGCGCGAAGCCGTCGGATGACGGGAAACCGGAAGCAGCCGACGACGTGATCGATGCCGACTTCAAAATGATGGACGACGACAAGCGTAACAAGCAGTAAGCCCAGGGCTCATCGCCCAGGGGGCGATTGTGATCGGGTTTGCGGCAACATCAAAAAGACGAACCGCGCAACGGTTCAAGTAAAGAGGAGGATAGAAAAGTAACATGACAGACAAAGCCAAGATTAAGCCCTTGGGGGATCGCGTATTGATCCAGCCGATGGAAGACGTCGAGGTCAAAAAGGGTGGAATCATCATCCCTGATACGGCCAAGGAAAAGCCCCAGGAAGGCAAGATCGTTGCCGTCGGAACCGGAAAACGGGACGACGAAGGCAAGATCATCCCGTTCAATGTGAAGAAGGGCGACAAAGTGCTCCTTCCCAAGTACGGCGGGACCGAAGTCAAGATCGATGACGTTGAATACCAACTGGTCCGGGAAGAAGACATCCTGGCCATCATCGAAGATTAATTGAATCACGTTTCAAGGAGGATTATCCGTTATGGCGGACAAAGGTAAGAAACTCAAGTATGACAGCGATGCGCGTCAGGCCATTCTGGCCGGCGTGGAGAAGCTGAGTCGGGCAGTCAAGGTCACCCTCGGCCCCTGCGGCCGGAACGTGATCCTGGACAAGAAATTCGGTTCCCCCACGATTACCAAGGACGGTGTAACCGTCGCCAAGGAAGTGGATCTGCCGGATGCATTCGAAAACATGGGCGCCCAGATGGTCCGTGAAGTCGCCAGCAAGACCAGCGACATCGCGGGCGACGGCACCACGACGGCCACCCTGTTGGCGGAAGCGATCTATCGGCAGGGCCTGAAGAACGTCACGGCCGGCGCCAACCCGATGAGCATCAAGCGCGGTATCGACCGGGCCACCGAGGCCGTTGTCGCTGCCATCGCCAAGCAGGCGAAGAAGGTCAAGGAACATACCGAAATCGCACAGGTCGCCACGATCTCGGCGAACGGCGATGCCACGATCGGCGAAACCATTGCGGATGCAATGGACAAGGTGGGTAAGGACGGCACCATCACCGTCGAAGAAGCCAAGACCATCGAGACAACACTCGACGTGGTCGAAGGCATGCAGTTCGACAAGGGTTACCTGTCCCCCTACTTCACCACCAACGCGGAAACCATGGAGTGCGTGCTCGAAGACGCCTATGTCCTGATCCACGAGAAGAAAATCTCGAATCTTCAGGACCTCCTGCCGTTGTTGCAGGGCGTGGCCAAAGCCGGCAAACCCTTGCTGATCATCGCGGAAGAAGTCGAAGGCGAAGCGCTGGCCACCCTCGTGGTCAACCGTCTGCGCGGCACCCTCCAGTGCTGTGCGGTCAAGGCGCCCGGTTTCGGCGACCGCCGCAAGGCCATGATGGAAGACATCGCCGTCCTCACGGGCGGGCGTTGCCTGACGGAAGACCTGGGCATCAAGCTCGAAAACGTGAAGATCGATGACATGGGCCGCGCCAAACGCATCGTCGTGGACAAGGAAAACACGACCATCGTCGAAGGCAATGGCAAGACCTCGGATATCCAGGGTCGCGTCAACCAGATCAAGCGTCAGATCGAGGAAACCACCTCCGATTACGACCGCGAAAAGCTCCAGGAACGGCTTGCGAAGCTGGCTGGCGGCGTCGCGGTGATCAACGTCGGAGCGGCAACCGAGACCGAAATGAAGGAAAAGAAAGCCCGCGTCGAAGACGCCCTGCACGCCACGCGTGCGGCGGTGGAAGAAGGCGTGGTGGCTGGCGGCGGCGTGGCCCTGTTGCGCGCGCAAACCGCCCTGGACAAGCTTGAAGTCAACGGCGAAGAACAAATCGGCGTCGACATCATCCGGATAGCCCTGGAAGCGCCCCTGCGCCAGCTGGTCTTCAATGCCGGCATGGAAGGCGCCCTCGTGGTCGAGGAAGTCAAGAAAAGCAAGGGAACCATGGGTTACAACGTGGCAACCCGCCAGTATTCCGACCTGATCAAGGACGGTGTTCTGGATCCGGCCAAGGTGACGCGTTCCGCCCTGCAGAACGCGGCCAGCATCGCCGGCCTCCTGCTCACCACGGAATGCATGATCGCTGAAATTCCCGATCCGTCGCCGGCTTCGGCGGCGGGTGGCGGTGGACACGGCGGCATGGGCGGTATGGGTGGCATGGGTGGTATGGACATGTAACACGGAAGTCTACGTTTGACATCCGCGGACGGGGCGCATATATTGCGCCCCGTCCTTTTCAGGTCGCGGTGGAGGGTTCGGTTTGAATACAAAGTTACTCGATGAAGCCAAGGCCCGGGTTCCCAGCG
Source organism: Lentisphaerae bacterium RIFOXYC12_FULL_60_16 (assembly GCA_001803315.1). Classification (GTDB taxonomy): domain Bacteria; phylum Verrucomicrobiota; class Kiritimatiellia; order UBA8416; family YA12-FULL-60-10; genus YA12-FULL-60-10. The sequence goes on along the minus strand of MHBQ01000083.1, from coordinate 3,969 downwards.
TTCCCGTGCTCGTCAACATGGTGTCCAAACGTGTCCGGCAATTGAATGCCGGGTTCCGCCCCATGATCAAACCCGAATTCCCCGGCGAAGATAAAACGGATATCGCCCTTCGGGAAATTGCTCAGGGTAAACTCATTGCCGAGATTGATTACTCGGCCAGCGCCGTCAACGCGGACGAATAAGACACGGGACACCCGTCCCCCCTGCACCTAACCGGGCCCGGAGGGGCGCGGTTTTGCGTACGCGGACCGGCAGGGAAAGGCAGAATGTCATGCCCGGTCCATCCGAGAACTCCATTCACCGGATCGCCACCAACCGGAAGGCGACCCGTGACTATTTCGTCGAAACCCGTATCGAAGCCGGCATCGCCCTCCAGGGAACCGAGGTAAAGGCCATCCGCGCCGGGCACATCAGCCTCGTCGGCGCCTTCGCCCGCATGGATAACGGCGAGGCCTTTGTTCAGAACCTGACCATCCAGCCTTACGAGTTCGGCAACCGCTTCAATCATGAACCGATTCGACCCCGCCGCCTGCTCCTGCACCGCAAGGAGCTTGACCGCCTGACAGCGGCAACCACCCAGAAGGGATTGACCCTCGTGCCCCTCGCCGTTTATTTCAAGCGCGGCAAGGTCAAGATCGAGCTCGGGGTCTGCCGGGGAAAACGGCAGCACGACAAACGCGAGACCCTGCGGCGGAAAACCTCGGAACGGGAAACCCAGCGCGCCATCCGCTCCGCCACCCGGTAGACCACCGGGGGCGCATTTCACTTCCGTAGGGGGCGCTGGCGGCGGGACAAGACACTACTTGGAGTGCGGCGGCTTGACCTGCGCTTTTCTTTGGCGATGGAGCCGGTGTCTGGTGTAGTGGGGGCAGTGGCCAATCGCTCATACCCTGTCCTGTACCAGCCACACAAAGCGGCGTCAAGCCGCCGCACTCCAAAACACAAAGCCAGTTCGGGGCACGACCCGGCGATCCCAATGGAAGTGAAATGCGCCCGATCGCCGGGCAAAAGGATCATTCAGGGCTTGTCGTCTTCGTTCCGGAATGGTTGAATGAGCGCGTCGGCATGAATGAACCCGCCGGCAGGGAGTCAAGCATGCATCTGGCCTTCTTCAGTCCGCCCGGCGTTTCCGAACTGCTGCTGTTCCTGATCATCGTGCTCCTGCTGTTCGGCGCACGACGCCTGCCGGAACTGGCACGGTCGCTGGGGAAAAGCCTGGGCGAATTCCGCAAGGGCCGTCAGGAAGGCGAACGGGATTCAGGAACCGACCCGGCACCTACTTCGAAACCGGATCCGGAATAGTCCCGGCCCCGGCAGGCTCAACGGGGTCAACGGTCTCCTTCTTGACCACATCAAGAAACTCGCGGACCAACGAACCCCACGAACTGCGGGGATTCTCGACCAGGTAATCTTCCAGCACGATTCGGGCCTCCGGTGACCGCCCCACCTGGCGTAGGCATCGTGCGCGTCCCAGGACCGCCTGCGCAGTCAGGTAATGCTGGTTGCCCGATTGTTCCAACAACTGTTCATAGCCCTGCAAGGCCTCCACGGATCGGCCCATGCCTTCCATGCAAACCAGCCGGCCCATGCGGGCGGTATCCAGCATGGCATGCCCGGGAAACCGCTGGATGAATTCCTCGTAATGCGAAAGGGCCATTGCCAGGTTGCCCTGGGTGTAGCGTGTCTTGGCCGCGCGCAACCACAACATCGGCGCCGCCGCAGTCCCGGCGTGACGTTCAGCGGTCTGCTCGATCTCCTCTATGCTCCGGGCGGTGAACAGGCGTTCCGCGGCAACCTGTTCGTTCACGGCTTGGCGTTTCTGAAACACCCATACCAGGACCCCCGCCAGAACCGCCAGCGAAACCGCCCAGATGAACGGCCGTATATAATGCCGGACCGGTTCCGTCAGGGATTTCAACTCCTCCATCAGCAGCGATACCGATGAGGGCGATGAACCGGATGGTGCCGGGGTCACCGCCGGATCGACTGGCGTGGACGCGGGGCTATTGGGTGTCTCCTCCATAAAATCCTCTCCGTCTTTCCTGAACGTGCAGGGCGTAACCTTATCCACCCCATGCCGGATTGCAAGCGCAGAAAACCGCATGACCGCCGTCTTGACCCGGAGCCTTTACGATGGCAGGGTACCTCCCTTTGAGGAGTACCGCCCGTCATGGTCAAACAACCGCTGTTCATGCTCGCCCGCCCGGTCTGGATCGATGGCGTCCGTGGCGAATACAACGTGCTGGCTGGATTCCGCGCGGCATTTCAGGCACAATCGGACACCGCGGTTTCATTGCATGTCGCCGCCTGCACCGCCTACCGGGCCTGGTTGAACGGGTGCGTCGTGGCGGCCGGACCGGCCCGGACCGCCCACGGGTATGCCCGGGTGGATGTATGGCCGCTGCCCCGCATCAAGGCCGGCATCAATCTCCTGGCGATCGAAGTGGCCGGGTACGGGATCAATGCGTATGCCTGCACCTCGGAGCCGCCGTTTCTCCAGGCCGAGATCCGGATCGACGGCACGGTGATCGCCGCCACCGGAGATTCCGCCACCCCGTTCGAAACCTTTCGTCTCATCCATCGCGTCCAGCGGGTCCAGCGGTATTCATTCCAGCGGACATTTGTCGAAGTTTACCGCATGAATGCCCATACCGATGACTGGTACTCCCGGCCGGGAAGCCGGCCGTCGCCGGTTTCCGGCATCGCCGCACCGCCACGCCGCCTGCTGAAACGCCAGGTCCCCCTGCCCCGCCTCACCTGCCGGCAACCGGTCCGCTGGGTCTCATCCGGCAGGAGTGTGCCGGCGCCGGAACAGCCGGAAACCTACCGGCCCCGCTACCTGGTCGGAATCGGCCCGACCTGCATGGGATTTCCCGAGAACAACCTGGAAGCAATTCCATCCCGTGACCTTCAACACATGCGCAGCACCGGCATCCAGCTGTTGGATCAGATGATCGCCGCCGATCAGACCACCGCGCTCCCCGACCATACCTGGCGCACCGTGGATTTCGGCGTGGAACTGACCGGATTCCCCGGCGCCGTGATCACCTGCCGTTCAGCGGCAACCATCCGTTTCGTTTTCGATGAGTTGCTCACCGATGGCGAGGTGGATTTCAAACGGCTGGATTGCGTCAACGTCATAACCTGGCACCTGGAACCCGGCACCTACCGTCTGGAATCGTTTGAGCCGTATTCCATGCGCTACTTGAAAATCCTTGCCCAGGGGTCGGATTGCATGCTCGGCGGCATCTTCCTTCGTGAACTCGCCGCCCCGCACGTTTACGAAGCGTCGTTCACCGCCGCCCGGCGCCCGCTGAACCAGCTGTTCGAAGCCGCCCGGAACACGTTCCGCCAGAATGCCGTGGACCTGTTCATGGACTGCCCGTCACGCGAACGGGCCGGCTGGCTGGGCGACAGCTTCTTCACCGCACGGGTGGAACGGGACCTGACCGGCCAATCCGTCATCGAAACCAATTTCCTGGAGAATTTCCTGCTGGCAGGACACCAGTCCCCCCTGCCCGACGGCATGCTCCCGATGTGTTATCCCGCCGATCATCCCGACGGCGTATTCATCCCCAACTGGGCCATGTGGTTCGTGCTTCAACTTGAGGAATATGCCGTCCGCGAAACCAATCCCCGCCTGGTACGGGCCCTGTTCACAACGGTGCGTAAACTGCTGGCCTACCTGGAACGATTCCGCAACGCGGAAGGATTGCTTGAAAATCTGGAATCCTGGGTCTTTATCGAGTGGTCCCGTGCCAACGATTTTGTCAAGGGCGTCAACATTCCCAGCAATCTGCTGTATGCCGGCATGCTGGACGCCGCCGGCCGCCTGTACCAGGATGCGGCACTGCGGCGCGAGGCCGCCTCCCTGCGGACAACCATCCAGGCCCTGGCCTTCGACGAGGAATGGTTTGTGGACCAGTTGATCCGGGAAGGACCCCATCTGGTGCGAACCTCCAACCGCAC
>MHBQ01000082.1:5746-8695 GCA_001803315.1 Lentisphaerae bacterium RIFOXYC12_FULL_60_16 | reverse complement strand
GGTCATGGCGCCCAGGGAACCGCCCGGACAAATGATCTCATCGAAGGATTGAACCGCATCGGGCGATACGTTCTGCATGCGTACGGCGACGGGGACGGGTGTCCGGGTGTGTTTACCGGTGGCGATCGGGACCGGGTGGTCGGGTAGGATCACGGCGTTGAGTGCCGGGCCCATGGTGTCCAGGACCGGAACGATGACCCGCCGGTCAAAATCCTCGATCGCCCGGATTTTCAAGTTCAGGTCGCGGGCGTGGGATACCTCGTCGATTGCCTCCACGTGCAGGAACACAAAATCATGATCGTGAAAGGCCTCGATGGCGGCGCGGGCCTTTCCTTCATAGTTGGTGTCGATATACCCGGTGGCTCCGGGCACCTGGATTGCATCCATTCCCAGACAGCGTCCGAGTCCCACGATCACGTCCACCGCGGAAATCACGGCTCCGCGTATGCCGTAGACATCGGATAATTTGCGGAAGGCTCCGGCGCGACCGGCGCTCCAGGGCCAGACCCCGTTGGCCCGGGGTTTTCCGGCTTCGCGGAGTTGCCGGTTGCAGTTGCAGGCTTCCAGGACGGCCGGAGCCTCGCGGATCAACCGGTGAAGCAACCGGACGGTTTCGTCGGCTTCCGCGCTGAGCGCGCGGGGCAGATGGCGGTCCACCGGTTCACCGTGGTTGTCATCCGGCTTGTCCATCTGGATCCGCGGGGAGAAACGGTTTCCGGACAACACGAGGATGTTGCGGTAGCTCACGCCGGTATAGAAGCGGATATCCGGGGATCCGAAGGCGTGATTGAGCGCATCGATCAGTTGTGCCGCGTGGTCGGCGTTGATGTGTCCGCCGGAGAAATCCTGGAGGATGCCGCCGTCGGTGGTTACCAGGTTCAGACGGAAAGCGGTATCGAGGGGACCGAGCGGGATGCCGCGTCCGACCGCCTCAAGGGTACCGCGTCCACAGTACTCGGTGGGCAGGTCGCATCCCAGGACCGACATGTTGGCAACCTCGCTGCTGGTGGGAAACCCGGCCGGCAGGGTGAGCAGGGAACCGCAGCGGCCTTCGCGTGCGATGGTGTCCATGCCGGGCGTACGGGCTGCCTGCAGCGGGGTCCGGTTGCCGAGTGACGGGACCGGTTCGTCGGCCATTCCGTCGCCGAGAAAAATGATGGTCTTTTGTCTGGATGGCTGCACCTCGGGAATGTGCCAGACATGGCGGAGGGGTGTCAATTTTCCTTTCGGAACCGGCTGGCCGGCTTGTATACTCAAGGCGATGAAAAGATGGTACCAAACGGGCGGCGGTTTGACGGTCCTGGTGGTCGGCGGGTTGATGGTGCTGGTTACCGGCTGCCGGAGCATTTATCCCCCGTCGAATATCAAGCCGGTGGATCGCGTGATGACGGTGACCGGGTATTGTGATTGCCGGATTTGTTGCAGTTGGACGCGGAACTGGTATGGCCGTGCGGTGTTTGCCTATGGTCCGATGAAGGGGAAACCCAAGCAGGTGGGTGTTACGGCCAGCGGAACCCGGGCACGCAAAGGGACCATTGCCGCCGACACCAGCCGGTATCCATTCGGCACCATCATGTATATTCCGGGATACGGGTATGGCCGGGTGGAGGACCGTGGTGGTGCGATCAAGGGCGAGCATATCGATTTGTTTTATCATTCCCACCAGCAGGCTTTGAGATCTTCAAAAAGGAAAATCACCGTCCAAGTCTGGCTGCCCAAGCGGGGTAAATGACGCAGGTTCCCGGGGAAAGATCCGGTACCGGCCGGTCAACTTCGGGGTGCCGGTTCATCCACCAGTGTCCTGGCCCAATGTCCCGCGGTGGTGCGTATCAGTTCCGGTTCCCGTTGGATGACGGTTTCCATCGGCATGTCCGGTGCATGGGTTGCAAAGGCGGCGTGGATGCCATGGGTGCGGCATGATCCGGGATCGACCCGTACCCGTCCGGCAATAACGACGGTCCTTACGTCCGCTGACCGGGCGGCGGACGCCACACCGGACACCACCTTGCCGTCCAGTGACTGGTCGTCGAAGGATCCCTCACCGGTCACGCACCAGTCGGCGCCCGTGAGGGCGGTATGCAGGCCGGCGGCATCGATGATCGTGGCGATCCCGGGCGCCATCGTGGCATGGAAAAATGCGACGGCTCCGGCGGCCAACCCGCCGGCCGCGCCTCCGCCCGGCAAGTCGGATAGGTCGATGCCGAGTTGTGCGTACAGGCAGGTGGCGAGATGTTTCAGGCCGGTATCAAGCTGTTGGACCATGTCCGGTGTGGCTCCCTTTTGGGGGCCAAACACGGCGGCTGCACCCCGGGGCCCGTACAGGGGATTGGTGACATCGCACAACACGGTGACCGGTGGCAGGGACCGGTCGTCGGGCGGGATGATGCCGGTGATTGCCTGCAGGTGGCCGCCAACCGGCGGGAGCGGACGGCCATTCGCATCGAGGAACTGCCAGCCCAACGCGGTGGCTGCGCCGATGCCGCCGTCCACCGTGGCACTGCCGCCAACCGCCAGCAGGATGCGCCGTGCCCCGTATTCGACGGCGGCCTTGATCAACTGACCGGTGCCATAGGTGCCGGTGGCCATCGGGTTGCGTTCGTGGGGTTTCAACAACGGCAGTCCATTGGCTGCCGCCATCTCGACGATGGCGGTCCGGTCATCGGGGAACCAGGCGAATCCGGCATTCACCGGTCGTTCCGGCAGGGGGCCGGCTACGGTCCTTGGAATCCAGTGACCGCCCGGCCGAGCAGTCAGGAGGGCCGCCGCCGTGCCCTCACCGCCATCCGCCATCGGGACCAGCAGGCAAATGGCTTCCGGCATGACGTCGTGAATGCCTGCTTCGACGGCGCGGCAGACGTCCGGGGCCGGGAGTCCGCCCTTGAAGGAATCCATGGCGATGACGAATTTCATGGGACCCATCCCTGGTTGACGTGGTTGCGCGGGTTGAGC
>MHBQ01000082.1:0-5711 GCA_001803315.1 Lentisphaerae bacterium RIFOXYC12_FULL_60_16 | reverse complement strand
GATGGATTGGCCGGTTGGCGGAAGGCGAGGGGCGGACCGAGAACCTCGCGCATGAGAATCGCCTGCTTCAGCTGTTTCTTGCGTTGCGGACCGGTGAGTACCGTGGTGGGCTGACGATTGGCGGCGTGGCGTCGGATAACCTGGTAGGCATCGTGTGATGCCGTTTGAGCAACCCGGGCGACCCGGGCCACCGTTGCGACCCTGGCCACACCGGCGACCGGTGCCGACACGTGACCCGTTCCGGTCGGTTGCCGTTGCGTTTTGACGGGGCGGGGGGAGGGCATGGTTTGCCGCCGGTAAGCCGCTGCCGGCGTGCGTATCGGGGTTTGTGCGACGGTGCGCGATTTCGGGATTGGCGGCGGCGCCAGCCGTTGCTGTGGACGTGGAGGGGCAGGTTTGGGCAGGGACGTTCCGTTGAGCGAGTTCAGGAAACGGCGCAACTGTTCCTGCGCATCCGTTTCGGTTGCGAATTCGTCGGTGTCGGATGGTTCCGTCCCGCCCGGGGTTGTGTTCTGCGCCTGGCGAACCGCCTTGCGGATCTGTGCGATGATGGCCACGACGGCAATCACCAGAAAGAACAGATCGCTGATATCGGCGGTTACAACCGGGTACATGGCGGTATCCTAGTGGCGGTCCTCGGCATGTTCGTTGGCATCGGAACCGGCGATGGATTTGCGCATGGTGGTGTCCGCCTCGATGTTCTGGAGCCGGTAGTAATCCATCACACCGAGTTTGCCTTCGCGCAGGGCCTGGGCCATTGCCTTGGGCACTTCGGCCTTGGCTTCAATCACCTTGGCCTGCATTTCCTGCACGCGGGCCAACATTTCCTGTTCGAGGGCGACGGCCATGGCGCGGCGGCCTTCCGCCTCGGCCTGGCGCATCTTCTTGTCGGCCTCGGCGCGCTCGGTTTCCAGCAGGGCGCCCACGTTGGCGGCGTCGCTGATGCCGGCCACGCTGATGTCGGCGATGTCAATCGAAACGATTTCGTAACCCGTCTGTGCATCCAGGCCGCTGTCCAGCACTTTCCGGCTGATGTGGTCGGGGTTTTCCAGCACATCCTTGTAACTCAGGGACGAACCGATGGCGGAGACGATGCCCTGGCCGACACGAGCGATGATGGTTTCCTCACCGGCGCCACCGACGAGGCGTTCGATGTTGGTGCGCACGGTCACGCGGGCCTTGACCAGGAGGCGGATACCGTCCTTGGCGACCGCATCCAGCATGGGGACGCCGGTGGACTTGGCGGGATCGGGGCAATCGATAACCTTGGGAATGACGCTGGTTTTAACGGCGTCGAACACGTCGCGCCCGGCCAGGTCGATGGCGGCGGCGCGCTGGAACGAGAGGTCGATGTTTGCCTTGTCGGCGGCGATCAGGGCGTCCACCACGCGGATCACGTTGCCGCCTGCCAGGAAGTGCGCTTCCAGTTCATCGGTGGTCAGCTGCAAGCCGGCCTTGATCATGCGGATACGCGCATCGACGATCAGGGCGGGGGGGATGCGCCGGAGTTTCATGCCGACCAGCGACCAGAGGGCGACCTTGGCACCGGACATCAAGGCCCGGATCCACACGCCGAGGAAGTGGAGGAAAATTGCGATAATTGCAATAACGGCGATGACGAGTATAACCAGCAATATGGAAATGAATCCCTGCATGATGTTTCTCCTGTTCCTGACCGGCCCGTTTGACCGGCCCGTTGTTTATACGTCGGTGACCTCTTTCACGACAATCCGGTTGCCGCGCACTTCCACCACTTTAATCTGCCGCCCGCGGTCCAGCATGCGACCGTCGGTTACCACATCCATGCGTTTTCCGTCAATCATGGCATACCCGCCCGGGCGGAGATCGGTGACCGTTTCACCGGTTTTCCCAGTCAAGGCCTCGATGCCGGGCTGGGCGGCTTTGGCGTTGGCAAGGTCCCCGGTTACGGTCATGGCTTTACCGAGGCTGGTGCGGGGGAAAACCCGTATCCAGACCACCAGGACCAGGCCTGTTAAAAGAACGATTCCCAACGCAATGATGGGCCCGGCTTCGGGAAAGGCTGTGAATCCCATCACGATGGCGCCCACCAGCGCGATGGCACCCAGGGTTCCGAGGATGCCGCCCGGGACGAAGATCTCGATGGCAATTAGAACCAGGCCGGATCCCAGAAGGATAAAGAACAGCTGCTGTGCAAGGTTCAATTCCATAATATCTTTCCAATTCCGTCCGGCCTGATCGCAGGCCGGGCCCAGCCGGAACGGTCGTCTGCCCCGTTCTCAGCCGTTAACTGAATGAACCACTATACGGTTTCCCTGGACTTCCGCAACCTCAATAGCCGTTCCTTTTTCGATGAAGGCGCCCTGGCTGATGACGCTCAGGCGCCGGTTTCCGAAGCTGCCGAATCCGCCCGGCTGCAGGGGCGTATCGGCCACGCCGTGCTGTCCGACCATGGACGGCTCGGTATAGGCGCCGGTGAATCCGTCGGATGGCGGGAGTGTTTTGTCCAGTGACAGATGCTTGAATCCGGGCGTGTAGGGCAGAAAGCGGGATAACAGGAACATCAGGACTCCGCTGGTAAGGATGGCGATCCCCAGCGTGTTCAACGCCTCCTGCCAATAGCGGGTTGATGGAAGCGCCGGCAGGTAGGGGATGGAGGGTTGGGACGGCACCATGGCCGACAGGATGGAGATGAGAATCAGGGTGATCCCCGTAATGCCGGTGACCCCGAACCCGGGGATGGCGAAAATCTCGATGCCAAGCAGGATGGCGCCCGTGAGGAACAGGACGAGTTCACCCAGTCCGGCAAGGCCGGCGATGTGGTGGCCCCAGAACCAGATGGCGAGCAGTATGATGCCGGTGAAACCGAATACCCCGAAGCCGGGGGTTTTGAACTCTGCATACAACGCCAACAGGCCGCCGGCCAGGAACAGGATCGACATCATCTCGATGTAACGCGCCATCTTTTCCGCCGGGGTTATTTCAATGGTGACGACCCGGGCGTCCTGCAGATCCAGGTGCTTGAGCAGGGCCGGGATATCCCGCACGGTTCCGGACGAGAGCAGGGGGCGCTGGTTATCCTTTGGTCCCACCAGCCGTTCAGCCTCCTCGCTGGTCAGGGTCAGCAACTGGTTGGAAGGGGCGATCACCAGGTCTCCGATGCGGTATTCGGTTTCACGGCGGACCATTTTTTCCGCCAGCTGCGGGTCGTGGTTCTTGCGCTGGGCTGCCGACCGGATCAGGCTGGCCACATAGGAAACGGTTTTTTCCTCAAGATTCTCCGGCATGGGCTGAGGTGCTCCCCACGGGGAAATGGCAATGGGCATGGCATCGCCGATCCGGCCATGCGGGGCCATGTAAATGGCATCGGTTCCCATGGCGATGATGGCGCCCGCGGAAATGGCATTGGGGTTGACGAAGGTGCAGGTGGGAATGTCGAGCCCGGCCGTTGCCTGAAGGATGTCCTCGGCCGAATCCACCCGTCCCCCCGGGGTATCCATGTCGAAAATGATTCGACTGGCTCCCTGATCGATGGCCTGGTGGATCCCCCGCCGGACGACATAAACCAGGCCGCGTTCAATGACGCCTTGTATGGGAATCACATATACGGTCGCCGGTGGATTGGTTGCGGGGGTGACGGATTCGACTGCGTAAACGGGGAGCGGTGACAGGGCAACGGCCATGACCAGTGTGGAAAAAAACAATTTCATGCATGATTTCATGGCGGAATTATGCATGATTGGCGTCGGTAATCCAACAGGAATTACGGGCGGGATACGGGTGGAGAAGGTTTCAGGGGTCAGGGAGAAAAGGCCATGGCGGATCATTATCATCTGGTGGGCATGGCGGGCGTGGGGATGAGCGCCCTGGCGCAGGTTCTGCATGATGCCGGGTTCCGGGTTTCGGGCAGCGACCGGTTTGCCGATCAGGGGCAACCGCCGGAAGTCCTGGCGCAACTGGTGCGGTCGGGGGTTGCCCTGGTGCCACAGGACGGGAGCGGCATCGGACCCGATACCCGTGCCGTTGTGGTCAGCACGGCGATCGAGCCGGACAATCCGGACCAGGCGGCTGCAGCCGGCGCCGGTGTGCCAATTGTGCATCGTGCGGCTGTGCTGGCGTCGCTGGCGACCGGACATCGAACGGTGGCCGTGACGGGTACCTGTGGCAAGAGCACGGTGACCGGCATGATCGGATGGCTGATGCAGGCTGCCGGGATGGATCCGGTCGTGGTCAACGGGGCCCCGGTAGTCAACTGGATGGGCGGCGACCGGATCGGCAGCGTGCGCTGGGGCCGTTCCGATTGGTGGGTCCTGGAAGCTGATGAAAGTGACCGGTCGGTCCTCAACTTCCATCCGGATTGGGCGGTGATAACCAATGCATCCAAGGACCATTTCAGCCAGGCGGAAACCGAGGTATTGTTTGCGCAGTTCCGGGGACAGGTGCGGCAGGACGTGATCAGCGGTTTGCCCGGTGAAGGAGTCCTGGACGGGCTGAACGTCAGCCTGGAACCGGGTGGCGGAGTGTTTGAACTGGATGGTGTTCCGTACCGTCTGGCGGTTCCGGGCCGGCACAACCTGGAGAATGCGGCGTTGGCGATTGTGTTATGCAGGCGCGTGGGATGCCGGGTATCGGTGCTTCAGGATGCCTTGCCGGCTTTTCGCGGGATTCATCGCCGGCTGGAAACGGTGGGGACGGGTGGGGGGGTGACGGTGGTGGATGATTACGCGCACAATCCCGCCAAGATCCGGGCGTCCTGGTCGGCGTTGGAGCCGTATTACCGGCGGATTCATGCCGTATGGCGGCCGCACGGGTTCGGGCCGTTGCGCAGCATGCGCCATGAATTGGAACAGACCTGGCGGGCCCTGGTCGGGCAGCGGCACCGGCTGGCGGTGATGCCGGTGTTTGATGCGGGGGGCACGGCGGATCGTACCGTCAAGGCGGAATCGCTGGTGGAACCACTGTCGGAATCGGGAGTTTCGGCGGCGGTAGTGGCGCCGGAGCAGGTGGAGGACTGGTGCCTGTCGGAAGCGGGTGCGGGTGATGTGGTGCTGATCATGGGGGCGCGTGATCCGGATCTGCCGCGGCTGGCGCGGCGTATCCTGGCCCGTTTGGGCTCGTGACGTTGTTTTCCCGGAGGATTCAAGTGAGCGATTACGTGTGCGGGGTGGATGTCGGGACCAGCGCCGTGCGGGTGATGGCCTGTGATCGGGGGGGACGGGTGGTAGCGGTGGCGGCGGTTGATTTGCCGGAGCCGCACAACGACGGGCCGCGCCGAGAACAGGATCCTGAATCCTGGTGGCGTGCCGTGGTACAGGCCTTGAAGCAGGTGACGGCGAAGGTGGATCCGGCCTGCATCCGGGCGGTGGCCGTCGATGCCACGTCGGGGACGCTGGTGTTGACGGATGCAGCGTTCCGGCCGGTGGGGCCCGGGATCATGTATAACGATGCGCGGGCGGCCGGTTATGCGGACCGGATCAATGGGCATGCGGAGGCGTTCATCCGGCGGCATGGGTACCGGTTCAAGGATGATTTTTCGTTGTCGAAACTGTTGTGGATGAAGGATCATGACCCGGCCTTCAAGGCGGCGCGGTGGGTGCTTCACCAGTCGGACTTCATCAATGCGCGTTTGCTGGGTGACTGTCCCCCGACCGACTGGTCCAACGCGTTGAAGACCGGGGCGGACCTATGGAAGGCCGGATGGCCATCGGATCTGTTCGCGGTGCTGGAGGTGC
>MHBQ01000081.1:172-6621 GCA_001803315.1 Lentisphaerae bacterium RIFOXYC12_FULL_60_16 | reverse complement strand
TTGGAGGATGGCGGTTTCCTGGCGGGCGCCATCCAGGCGTTCGGTGAACAGGCGTTCCTGTTCGCGGAGGCGGTTCTGCCAGGAATTATCGGCCTCGGCGGGCATGGTGTGGGCGGCGGCTTCGGCCTTCCGGAGCGTTTCCTGCCGTTCATGCAGCTGCTGGGTGGCGGATTGGAGCTTGCGTTCGAGTTCCTCGACGCGCGTCATCACCGTTTTCTCACGGCTCGCGCTTTCGCGGCTCATCTGCAGGTTGGTCTGCCGTTGTTCGGCGAGGGTATCCTCGGTGGCCTTGAGCGTCGCCTGTACCGACTGGAAGTCCGACTCCAGTTGCCGTGCGAAGGCCCGCAGACGTTCGCACTCGGTCTGCACCGATTCAAAGTTCTTGAGCTGATCCAGGGTTTCCCGGGTTTGTTGCTCGGATTGCTGGGAATCTGCCTGGAGGGTGTCAATGGTTTGTTGCAATTCCGCTTCGTGGAGGAGGTGGCATCGTTTGGCTTCCTGGTACAGGCGCTCCCATTTCTGTTCACGTTCGGCGGCAACCTCCGGCTGTTCCTGGAGTGCCTGTTCGGAGGGTTTCACGAGCTCATGGACGGGCCGGGTCTTTCCCGATGCGCCATGGTTCAGTATGGCGGTCAGCGGGAGATGCCCCTGCTGGACCAGGTGGGGCACCGCCAGGATGTTGAAGGGGCCGTATTGTGAGCCGTCCGGGAGGCGGGCGGTCCATTCCATCTTCAGTTCCGGCATTTGGGGTGCGGGGATCCACACCTCGCGATCCCGGGACACCTCGTTATCCGGTGCTATCCGGCTTTGGGCAGCCCATTCGCAAAGGGTGGTGAGGTTCACCGGTCCGTATATGGATCCGTCGGGAGTCCGGAGGAACCAGGCACCTTGGGGGGTCGGGGCGCTGCGTTGCAGACGATCATGGACGACTGACATTCGTTCATTCTCCGGTAGTAGCGCCATTCAAGCATCTGATTATCCAAACATCAAACGGAATCAGCGGCTCCCCGGATTGACACGGGTCGTTACCTGTGGGAGCATGATTCCATGGTGTGTAGGAAATCCTGATGGAGGCTAAGCATGCCTGCATGGTTCGATTTGAAGGGAAAGGTTGTCCTTGTGGCGGATGGACCCCATGGTAAATGCTTTGCGAGGTGATGTCATGACCCCACAACCCCTTGTGATACGACCGGATATACGCCTGGCCATGCTGGGCATGGTTGATGGAAACGGGCATCCGTATTCCTGGAGCGCCATCATCAACGGCGGCTATGATTCGGAGGCGTTGGCGAAGTGTCCGTATGCGGCAATCCGGGATTACCTGGCGAAACAGCCGAAGGAGACCCTAGGCATCCCCGGTGTCAAGGTCACCCATGTATGGACCGACGATCCCGCGGATGCGCCGCAGGTGGCGAAATGTTCCCTAATTCCGAACGTGGTATCCAACGCCACCGATGTCATCGGCCAGGTGGATGCGGTGCTGGTTGCCGCCGACAAGGGGCATGAACACGTTGAGCGGTGCCGGCCGTTTGTTGAGGCGGGGATTCCGGTGTTCGTTGACAAGCCCCTGGCGGACAACCTTCCCGACCTGCGGGTGTTCATGCGATGGGTGGCGGAGGGGCGTCCCTTGATGTCGTCCAGTTGCATGCGGTATGCCAAGGAATTCATGCCGTACCGGATATCCACGCATGACCTGGGCGAGTTGCGTTTTGTGAGCATCACGACGCCGAAGACCTGGGAACGGTATGGTCTTCATGCGTTGGAGGCAATCTATCCGATCCTTGGCCCGGGATTCGTCTCGGTGCGGAACACGGGTTCGTTCAACCGGAACGTGGTGCATCTCAAGCACCGGTCCGGGGTGGATTGCGTGGTGGTGGCCAACCGGGACATGTACGGTGCGTCCGGGGTGCTGACCCTGTGCGGGACCGCCGGAACGGCGACGGCCCGTTTCAGTGATGCCTATGTCGCCTTCAAGACGCAGATCGAGGCGTTTGTCGGTTACCTGCGCACGGGTGTCCGGCCGTTTCCGTTTGAGGAGACGCGTGAGCTGATGCAACTGGTCATCGGCGGCATCCTGAGCCGTGACCGGGGGGGACGGGAGGTGCCGGTTGATGAACTTGAATAGGATGGTACGGGCATTCAAACAGAACGGGAGTGTGTGAGATGGCGTTTCAAATGCGGCCCAGCCGGGTGTTGCGCATGTTGCGCGCGGGTAAGATCGCGTATTCCTTCAAGACGAACCTGTGTGATCTCCGGGTCATGCAGATTGTGGCGAGTTTCGGGTTTGACTGCATCTGGACCTGCCGGGAGCATGTGCCCAACGACCTCCAGACCATCGAGGCACAGGTGCTGGCGACCAAGGTGTATGATGTGGACCTGATGTGCCGGGTGCCGCGCGGCAGTTACACGGATCACATTGCCCCTTTCGAGATGGATGCCACGGGGATCATGGTGCCGCACATCATGAGCCTGGCGGATGCCAAACAGGTGGTGCGCATGACGCGGTTTCATCCCCAGGGGCGGCGGGCGGCGGATGGGGGCAATGCCGACGGCGCCTTTTGCAATATCGATTTCAAGGACTACATCGTGCAGGCCAACCGGGAGCGTTTCATCTGTCTCCAGATCGAGGATCCGGAACCCCTGGATGAACTGGACGCGATTGCCGACCTGCCGGGATATGACATCCTGTTGTTCGGGCCGGGGGATTTCAGCCATGCCATCGGGGCTCCCGGCCAGATGGATCACCCGCTGATCACCAAGACCCGTGAACGGATCGCCAAGACGGCGATCAAGTACGGCAAGTTTGCCGGCGCGGTCGGGGCCCCCTCCAACCGGCAATCGCTGATCGATATGGGGTACACCTTCCTGAACATGGGGGCGGATGTCATCGGGATGAGCAACTATTGCCGGGATCTGGCCCAGGCCTGCGGTATTGAGACGCCCAACGATCTTCCGGGCCAGTACGGGGGGCAGCGCACATGAGCATCCTGGAGCGTTTTTCCCTGGCGGGCAAGACGGCGCTGTTGACCGGCGGGGCGGGGCTGTACGGGCGTCAACTGGTTGCCGCCCTGGCGGAAGCGGGGGCGGACACCTATATTGCCTCCCGCCAGATGGGTCCGCTTGAAGCGGTGGCCGCGGAACACCGGGCGCGCGGTGAACGGGTTACCGCACTGCCCTTGGACCAGGGCGATGAAGCCAGCATCCAGTCCCTGTGCGACGCGATCATCCAGCGGAGCGGCCGGATCGATGTGCTGGTCAACAATGCCGTGTCCCGGCCGATGAAGCAGGGATGGGAGGATGATTCGGCCCGGTTTGACGAAAGCATGCATGTGAACGCGACGGGGCTGTTCATGGTCACGCGGATTGTCGGGCACGTGATGGAACGGCAGCAGGCGGGGTCCATCATCAACATCGGATCCATGATGGGCATGGTGGGGGTTGAGCCCCTGAACTACACGGGGACCACCATGCACGGGTGGTATCCCGATTATTTCTTCCACAAGGGCGGGATGGTGAATTTCACGCGGTTCTGCGCCAGTTATTTCGGGCAGTTCAAGGTGCGGGTGAATTGCGTGTCGCCCGGCGGATTCCAGATGCCGCAACAGGATCCCCGGTTCGTGAAGCAATACGCGGAGCGGACCCAGCTCGGCCGGATGGCCAACGATACCGACTTGCAGGGAATCCTTGTCTTCCTGGCGTCGGACGCCTCGGCCTACATTACCGGGACCAACATTCCGGTGGATGGCGGATACACGGCGAAATAACAACCCGCCGCCCCGTTGTGCGTGTGCCGACACCTGCGGTGTTACGCGGCCGTGTCAGGGCTGAACGACACGACGGTCGAGGTAGCACAGCGCCCGTTGTTCGAAGACGTTGGCATAGAAGCACACGGTGGCGCCATCCTGGAGGGATGTGGCATCGATGATGCGCAGGGCCTTGGTCCAGGGTTCCTGGTTGTTCAGGAATTCCGGGAGTTGATCCAGTTCCGGGGACTCAAGCAGGGACTGGTTGAAGCTGTTGCCCGGCCGCCCGGGGAACAGGGCCAGGTACAGCATGTTGTTCTCGACCAGCTCATTGAAGAAATGGGTGCCGAGTGATACGTCGGGCACGAGCGTGTCGCGCATGGTGACCAGCTCGCATACGATCGAGACGCTGTTGATGTCGGCGAAAGTCACGGGGACTCCCAGTTCCGGCGAGGTGGTGCACCAGCGTCCGGGTCCTGCCAGCATGATGACCTTGCCCTCGATGCCGGGGCGGTGAACCAGTTCCCCGATGGCGCGGGCCACCTCGTAGCGGTCCTGCTGGGGCAGGGCGGCATAGACGGACGGGACGACGTAGATCAGCCAGTCGACCTTGGTCTGGATGCTGCGGCCGATCACGGCGCCGTGCGAGGTCAGGATGTTCTGGTTTTCCGGGATTTGTTCGGGAGGCGGAAGGCTGGAGCCCGGATCCATGACCTGGAGCGGACGGCATTGGACCAGGTTGATCTGGTAGTGTTCCGGTTCGAAGAAGTTGAGGGTAAACTCGATATCCACGGGGTTCTGGTAGGCCTTGTGAAGCGTGTCCAGCAGGGCCCGCATATCGGTGACGAATTCCGTCTCGGTCAGGAGCTTGTCGAAGGTGAGGACCCAGGAGAAGACGTTGCGTTGCCCGCGTTCGCGGGATTCGCGTTCCAGCTGGGTGTCGCGGGAGGCGAAGTATTCGATCGGGATGCCGGGGGCGCGGGGGATGATGTCGGCGAAGCGCATGGAGGCGAGTTGGTTGGCCTCCATGTCGAGCACGTCGACCCGGTGCTGGGTGTACTGGCGGACCTTGTCGTGGCCGGCTTCGGGGCGGCGGAGCGGATCGTTGAGCGCCACGATGCGGGTGTAGTCGTCGTCCGACCGGTCCACGGCGCGGGTTCCCACGCCGAACACCAGCCGGAGCATCCCCGCCTTGGGGTCGATGGTTTCATGCCACACGTAGGGATTGAAGGAGAAGCCCACGCCGGCGGCCTGGGGAAAGAAGAGGCTGCCGTAGGAATTGCCGGAAACCCGCTGGATCAGCAGTGCCATCTGCTCGTTCTGCCCGAGGAGTCCCCGCTTGTAACGGTAGGAGAGGGCGGCTTCGCTCATCGTGCTGGCGTATACCGTGCGGACGGCGCACAGGAAATCTTCGAGGCGTTTGTGGTGTCCTCCCTGGTTGGCGCAGAACACGCTCTCGTACTTGCCGGCAAAGGCATTGCCGAAATTGTCCTCCAGCAGGCTGCTGGAACGGACGATGATCGGGGACTGGCCGAAATATTCAAGCACGTCGTCGAACTGGCGGACAATGTAGTCGGGGAATTCTCCGGCCAGGACGCGGCGGCGTGCGGTTTCGGTATCATCGTCCGTGAAATCCGTCCGGTGTTTCTGCATCATCCACCAGCAGCCGTTCTGCACGAGGTAGGTGTAGAACACGTCGGCGCCCACGTAGAAGGAATCGTGGGGTTCGAGGATGGATTTCCAGCGGGGATCGGTGCGTTCAAGGATTGCACGGGCCAGCAGCATCCCGACGGTTTTTCCGCCGATCAGGCCGGTGCCGATCATCCGTTGGCGGATGTCGATGATGTCCTTGACGGTGAGGTAGCGTTCCGCCAGATGGAGGACCGGTTCGTCCTGGGATATGACCATGCGGAGCAGGCTGCGGAAATAGGCGGGATCCACCTGCTGGATGGCGCCGGAATCGAGGTCGGCCTGGATTTTTTCGGCTTCCACGAAGGTTTTGCTCCAGAATCCGCGCTGGTAGCTGGCGAGATCGGAATTGCTCCAGGGGGATCCGTTGAGGGTTTCCGTGATGACGGCGCTCTGGGTCACGGGATGGAATTGGTCCTCCTCCTGGACATGGAGTGAATACATCGTGGCGGAATGCCGATGCTGGACCTTGCGGGGCTGGATGTAGAGTTTGCCCCGGCGCCGGTAGGCGTCGACGAGGATCTGGGTGGTGTTGGAGATGGGGCCGATGGCATGGAAGGAATGGTAGTTGCGCAGGATGGCAAAATAGGCGATGGCGGCCCGGTCATACAGGTAGGGGCAGGTAAGCATGAAGAAATTGCCCAGCATGCGGTCGCTGTTCCAGTCCGGCGCCAGCTTGGAGAGGCAGTCGAAGAGGTACAGGGTGCCGCGGTCTGACTGGCTGATGGTCTGGTGGATTTCCGACAGGAACGGTTCGAAGCCGCGGTTGGGATGCAGGGGGATGATCGTGATGCCGTCGGTGGGCTCGATCAGGGGCGGGTGGTCGGCGAACCGGAAATAGATCAGGGATTGGCGGTTACGGGTGGCGAAGTCTGCGTAGGGGTCCACGAACAGGCGGTAATCCTCGATGGAGTCGATCTGCCAGACGATGTTGTCGCCGGGCATGAGGCCGCGGAAGACGCGGTCGAGGGATGGGATGCCGGTGCTGAGTTGGACGCGACTTCTGGCCATGGTGGG
>MHBQ01000081.1:0-147 GCA_001803315.1 Lentisphaerae bacterium RIFOXYC12_FULL_60_16 | reverse complement strand
TGTAGCGGGTTTCGGGGGGAGGGACACGTCTTTTTGCGGTAAGGGTGCCCGTCTGGTATGGGTATGGGTGGTTGGTAGGCTGGTCGTGTGATGAACCAACGGGCTTCCATTTCGGGGCAAGCGTCTTCGCGTGATATGGCCCCATCC
>MHBQ01000080.1:1089-7572 GCA_001803315.1 Lentisphaerae bacterium RIFOXYC12_FULL_60_16 | reverse complement strand
AGGCGTAGCCGGGGCCGGACCAGATTTCCTCGCGGGTTCCACCGTCGAGATCGGCCGTGAGTATGCTGGCGATGTGCTGGTGATTCCCGCTGACCAGGAAGCGGTCCTTACCGGGAATCACACCGACCAGGCGCATGAAAGGCGGGAGGTCGATTTCACGCATGCTTTTGGTGCGGAAGTCATAACGCCAGAGATGGGTTTTGGCGCCCGCCATTCCGTCCTGATCGTAAAATGACGCCTTGGGATTTTTCGGCGGTTCCTGGCTCAACAGCACGCCCTGGCTCCCGTCCGGAAAGACATATTCCATCTGCCAGGTAGCCTGGTGGGGAGCGGTGAATTGCGGCATGCATTCGGCGCTGCCGTCCGGGCGGATCGCCCCGATCCGCCGGTCCGTGACGAAGAACAGCATGTCGGTCAACGAGCCGGGTGATGGGGTCATGGGGATTTCCGTCCGGCGGGTGGGCGGTTCCGAAGCGTATCGCAGATGACGGCCGTGGCGACGGCGGCATTCAACGATTCCGCCCGGCCGAACCGGGGAATGGTGATACGCCGGGTGATGTGTGACTGCACCGGGGCTGAAATGCCGTGTGCTTCATTGCCGATCACGATCAGTCCGCCGGGCCCGAAATTCACCTGGTGGATATTCTCACCGTCGAGGAAGGCGCCGAAAACCGGTGTTGTGCAGGCGGACAGCAGGGGCGGCAGGTCGGTGTAGTAAACCGTGACACGGGTGAACGACCCCATGCTGGCCTGGAGCACCTTGGGATTGTACCGGTCGACGGTGTCGGGGGATGCGATAATCGTGGTGATATCATACCAGTCGGCGATGCGGAGGATGGTTCCCAAGTTGCCGGGATCGCGGATGTCATCCAGTACCAGCGCCCATTCGTCCGGGGGGATGGTGACCGGGTCGTTGGGTTTCATCCGGGCTATGGCCAGGGCCGTGTCGTTTGTTTCCAGGTTTCCCAGTGAGGCCAGAAGCTCTGCCGACGCCTCGAGGGTCTCGCCGGTGAACCGTACCAGGGTCTCGTGGTTTTGACCGAGGAAGTCCGCCGTGGCAACGAGCAGGTCGGTATGAAAGTCGGAGGCCAGCAGTTCCAGTACGCTCTTGGCGCCTTCCACCACGAACTGTTGTTGTGCCTGCCGGTGTTTGGCGGCTTGCAGGGACCGGATCAGCTTCGCGCGGGCTTTGGATAATGGGGGTGGGGTCATGGGGATGGTGGAGGTTCGGGGTTTAGCAGCTGCCGTATCCGGTCCGGATTGTCAATGGCCAGCCGGAGATCCTTGTCGCGGGAGGTTGTACCGGTCTGGAGGGTGATCCCGGACCGCGGCAGGTTGAGGTGATCGGCCAGGTAATCGACCAGGGCGCGGTTGGCTTTTCCATCCACCGGCGGAGCCTGCAGGCGGATTTTCAGGCGGTCGCCGTGCACGCCGGCCAGGTTGGTGCGGCGGGCGCCGGGAACCACATGGACCCGGAGCAGGAAGGTTCCGTCGCGGGCCGGTTTTAGCCAGGGGTTCATGACAGGGGGTTGTACAATCCTGCGAGCAGGGACATCAGGAACAGGTATAGGGCGCCCAGACCGAACAGGAAAATCAGGGGGGTGAGATCCAGCATGCCGATCCGGAGGGGGAATCGGCGGACGGGGCCGAGCAGGAGATCAAGCCATTCCCGGCAGACGGACAGCAGGTCGGATGAGCCTCCGAAGGTGGATACCCAGGAGCCGACGATCAGTGCGATCACAAATTGCTGGAGCAGGGGAATGACATTCACCCAGGCGGTCAATGCGGACAGGCCCAACTGGGTGATGACCGCCGGGGTCCATGCGGGGATGGATCCGCCCAGGGCGATGGTGCGTGCACCGGCTGCCAACAGGGTGCCCAACACCAGCAGGGCAACCGGGCGGATGGACTGGGGGATGCCAGTCAGGGGACGTGAGAGAATAAACAGGGTTTTGGATGTTCGACGGAACGTGGCGGCCCGGTCATTCCAGGCATAGATCAGGGTCAACGCCCACAGGTTGAACAGGAACAGCAGGAAGGAGAGAAAACTCATGAACAGGCATTCCGCCAGGTTGTCCGGCCTGGCCTGGGCATATTCGAACCCGACCCGCAGGGACCAATGCACCGTGGCGGGCAGCATGACGGCGCGGAATGCGAGCAGGAAGCAGACCGCCACCAGGGAGATCAGGGTGGCGGGCAGCCCGAAACACACGGGGCGCAGGAAACGGATCAGGCTGTCGGCATAATAACCGGCACGGTTGAGGTATGGATTGACCGCGAACGGGCGTTCGCCGGGCTGGAACCAGATCCGGAACCAGAATAGGAAAATCAGGGCATTAAAGAGGCTGTCGATCATTCCAAAAGGCATGCGCGCATGGTCTGCAAGTCCGTGTGGCAGGTCAAGCATCAAAGCCCGGGATTGTACGGGGCGCCTCTCACTTCTGTGGGGATCGCCGGGTCGTACACCGACGGGCATTTGCGATTTGGAGTGCGGCGGCTTGACGCCGCTTTGTGTGGCTGGTACAGGACAGCCTATCGAACCACCGTCGAGGGATTCAAGTTAGATAGGCTCGCTGTGGTTGATGCGTTCGACTCCCAGACACCGGCCCCATCGCCAGAGAAAAGCGGCGTCAAGCCGCCGCACTCCAAGTAGTGTCTTGTCCCGCCGCCAGCGACCCCCCCCACGGAAGTGAAAGGCGCCCCTCCCCAGGTGGTTGCCGCGAGAAATTGGTTCGCGCAATTACCGGATGATGGGATACGATTCCCGTTGCATGAACCGATACACGCGATGGTTTCCGCTGGTGATCATGGCTGCCGGATGGATGGCCTTCTCGAAAGGCCTGCATTACCCGTTCATCTTTGATGACAGCGTTGCCATCGAGCAGAATCCGTTTGTCTATTCATCCGCCTTGTGGTGGTCGGGTACACGATGGGTGGTTGACCTGTCGTTCCGGATCAATTACCTGCTGGGCGGATACCATCCGTTCGGGTTCCGCCTGGTCAATGTCATCACCCATATCCTTGCCGGTCTGTTCCTGTACGGGTTGGTCCGGCGCTGTTTGAAACAACCGGCGCTGGCGGAACGGTTCCCGCCCGGGGTGGCGGATTGGCTGGGATTTGTTTCCGCCCTGGTCTGGGTGGTACACCCCCTGCAGACGGAGAGCGTGACCTATGTCTGCCAGCGGTACGAGTCGATGATGGGGCTGTTCTTTCTGGCCACCGGCTACAGTTTCATCCGGGCCATCCAGTCGCGCCATCAACGGCTGTGGTTCGACCTGTCGATCGGTTTATGCCTGGTGGGGATGGGGACCAAGGAAGTCATGGTCACGGCCCCGTTGATGATCCTGATTCTGGATCATGTGCTGGTTGCGAATATCCGGACGGGGTTGCGCCAGCGCTGGAAAGTGCACCTGGCCCTGATGGCCACCTGGGGCGTGGTGATGGTTCCGGTTTTGGGGAAAATCGTCCGGGGTGTGCTGTCGGAATCCAGTTTCTCGACCGGTACGGTTCCCTACATGGTTTCCCAGGTGCCGGTTGTCTGGCATTACCTGCGCTTATCGGTTGTGCCGTACCCGTTGTGTCTGGATTATGCCTGGCCGATGGCGGACCGGAGTGCCGGACTGCTGATTGCGGGGCTGGTGCTGGGCCTGGCCGGGATCGCCTCGGTGTGGGCGGTGGTCCGCCGGCATCCTGCCGGGTTGCCCGGCATGTGGTTCATGATCATCCTGGCGCCGACGTCGATCATTCCCCTGCCGGACCTGGCGTTCGAACACCGGATGTACCTGCCGTTGGCCGCGCCCGTGGTGCTGGTGTGTGTGAGCGTGTGGATGCTTCTGGAACGGATGACCGGCCGGCGGCGTCCGGGGATGGTGTGGATTTTGCATGGGGTGGCGATCTGCCTGGTGACGGTGGTGTTTCTGTTGATGACGCGCCTGCGCCATGACGATTACCGGTCGGGCCTGGCCATGTGGGAGAATGTGTGCGCCCAACGACTGGACAACCTGCGGGCACAGGTTGGACTCGGGCAGGCCCTACTGGATGCCGGTCAAAATGAAGCCGCCCGGCGGCAATTGGAGGCGTCCCTGGCGGTGGATGCCGACAACACGCCGCTTGCCCCGGCGCAATACCGGACCGTGCGGGCCAAGGCGATCAACGGGTTGGGAACCCTGGAATTCCGGATGGACCGATATGTGGAGGCGGAACAACGGTTCCGCCAGGCGCTTGACCTGGTGCCGGAATACACGCTTGCCCGGAACAACCTGGGGCTGGCCCTGCAGCAGCAGAACCGTGTCGGGGAGGCGATGGAAGCCTGGCGGGACAATCTCCGGAGGGAGCCGCCCGACGACACCTCGCGTTATCTGCTGGGCTTGTACCTGGTGCGACAGGGTGATTGTGCCGATGGATTTGAATATTACCGGCAGGCGGTGGCGCTCCGGCCGGACAAGGTCCGGGTGGTCCTGGAATATGCCCGGCTTCTGGCCACATGTGCGGACCCGGCCATGCGTGATGGGAAGGAAGCCGCGCGGGTGGCCGGGTCGGTCCGGCCGCGGTCGGTGAACGATGTGGTCGGCCGGCTGGACGTGCTGGCCATGGCGGCGGCGGCCCGGGGAGATTTTGCCGGGGCGGTCAAGCTGGCGCAACAGACGCTGGCAACCGGCCGGGAAGCGGGGTTGCAGGGGTTGTCGGCCATCGAGGAACGCCTGGCCGGGTATGCCGCGGGACGCCCGTATATCGAGACGGTTGCGCCGGCGCCGTAGCTGGAAGGGACCGTCTTGTCTGACGAGTCAGATTGGTCAGACAAAACCAGCGTGGAGGAGGAAGCATGAGTGATCCCGATGGCGTGCTGTTGCCGCACGGCGGCTACGAGCACCTGCGCAGTTACAAAGTGGCAGAGGCGGTCTATGATGCTACGGTGGTGTTCTGTGACCGGTTCATCGAGAAGCGCTCCCGCACGCACGACCAGATGGTGCAGGCGGCACGCAGCGGCGTGCGCAACATCAGCGAAGGCAGCGGCGCGGCGGCCACCTCGCGGAAGTCGGAAATGCTACTGACCAACGTGGCTCGTGCCAGCCTCGACGATGAACTGCTCAAGGATTACAAGAGTTTTTTGGTACAGCGGGGGCTGCGGGTCTGGCACAAGGATTCCCCGGAAGCACTCGCCATGCGGGAACGCTTGAAACACGACACGGCCCCAGCCCTGCCCATGATCACACCCGGCATGGTGCGACTTTCCGGGCTGGCTGGCCTGTCGGATTTCGTCAGCAAGGCAGCCCCCGAACTGGCCGCCAATGCCATGCTCTGCGCGGTGAACCAGGCCGCCTACCTGCTCAAACGCCAATTGGAAAGCCAGAGCCGGGTGTTCCTGGAAAAGGGCGGCTTTACGGAAAACCTGCATGCCGCTCGCATGGAGAAGAGAAAGTCAGACAAGTCGGACGAGTCAGACCGGTCAGACAAACAGGCTCCCTCGTGCCGCTCCTGCGGCAAGCCCATGCGCCGCCGCACTGCCGGAAAAGGCCCGCATGCCGGCCAGGCCTTTTGGGGCTGCTCCGGATACCCTGATTGCAGGGGAACCCTGCCGATTTCAACCTCCGCACCGGCCGACCAATCCAGCCCCCCATGAAACTCGACACCACCGTCTGGAAACGGTTTGTGGGGACCAGCCGTCGCCGAAGCGGCTATGGCTAGGCACGCGTCTCGCCCTCCCGGTGCTGGCTTTTTCTGAACGGGTCATGCTAGGGTTTCCCGATGCGCTGGGTTTACCGATTTACAAAATGCATGGTCCTGACCGGCTGTCTGCTGACATCCGGTTGTGCTTCGCTTACCACCGGGCGCGATCCCTGGCTGGGCCGGGACAAGGGGCAGCATTTTGCCGCGGCGTTCCTGATCAGCGCGGGCAGCGGTTCGACATTCAAGCAAAACGGCCAGGATGCTTCCGATGCTGGATTCGCGGGATTCGGCGTGGCGCTATCGATGGGTTTGGGCAAGGAATGGTATGACCGCTCGGTACGCCGCTCGTTCTGGAGCTGGCGGGACCTGGTCTGGGATGTGGCGGGCGCCGCCGCGGGCGCCTGGCTGGTGATGGAAAGCGACTGATGAACCGGATCCTGTTGGAACCCGATGAAGTGGATGCGAACGGCGCGGTGTGCTTGACCGGCCGCCGGGCGGATCATCTCCTGAACGTGTTGCAGGTGGTACCCGGCCGCACGGTACGGGTGGGAATCCTCGGCGGAACGACCGGCAGCGCCGCCGTGACCACGGTTGAGGCGGGCCGGATCCGGCTGGTGTGCCGCCTGGACCCACCCGTCCCCCCCGGCCCGGTGCCGGACCTGCTGTTGGCCGTGCCGCGTCCCAAGGTGTTGCGCCGGTTGTGGGCTCCCCTGGCGGAACTCGGGGTGCGGCGCGTGGTGCTGACCAATGCCGAACAGGTTGAACGGGTGTATTTCGACACGCACTGGCTGCATCCGGACGTGATCCGGACGGAAT
>MHBQ01000080.1:0-604 GCA_001803315.1 Lentisphaerae bacterium RIFOXYC12_FULL_60_16 | reverse complement strand
ACTTCACGACCCGGGATGTCGTGATCAATCCGTACCTGCTGCGACGCGTGGTGTCCCGTGCGTGGGCGGGAGTGGCCTATGATTGGAAAAACACCGACGTGCTGGAGATCGAGGCGGACGGCCTACTGGCCGGGGGAGGTTTGGCCGGTACGGACGGGTCCCGCTTGTCGGGCCTCGGGCCGATGCTGGAATGGGACAGCCGGGACCAGGCCTTTGCGCCCCGGTCGGGGGCGCTGTATCGCCTGATCGCCTTGTTTTACCGTGACGGGATGGGGAGCGAGAATGCGTATGATGCCGTCATGGCAGACGGCCGGCATTACTGGTCGACGGGCAACGACCGTGTGGTGGCGGTGCAATGGCGGATCAGCACGGTGTCGGGCGGCATCCCGTTTAACGAGTATGCGCGCCTGGACGATGTGCGGGGTGTGCTGGAAAGCCGGTACCGGGCGCGCAAGGCGGCGATGGTGCAGGCGGAATACCGGTTCCCGGTCAAGGGCCGGTTTTCCGGTGTGACCTTTGTGTCAGCCGGTGAAGTGATGGACCGGTGGGGGGATGCATCCTGGTCCGGGTTGCATGCCGCGGGTGGTGTGGGGCTTCGATTTGC
>MHBQ01000079.1 GCA_001803315.1 Lentisphaerae bacterium RIFOXYC12_FULL_60_16 | reverse complement strand
AACCTGTTCCCGCTGTACGGCCGATTCGATCCCTCCCAGCTGTGGTTCAATCTCAAGCCGGCGAATCATACCGGGGCCGGTAATCCGATCCAGCGCCTGTGTCACCCCGGGCGCCACCGTTGCGGTCATCACATGCGTCGGATCCCCGGACTCGGCGGCGGGAAGAATCTCTCCGGTCCACAGTTTACGCACCGATTCGGCCAGCGCATGATCGTCGGCGGACCATGCATTGCGAAAACTCTGCACGGTTCCGGTCGACACGTTCACATAGTTGATCTGGTGGAATAAACGCGGCCAGTTGCCCGGCTTGGTCCCTGCCGGTTCCGCCGTTATCACCAGCCGTTTCGCATAGGGAATCGGCAGGTAGGAATATTTGCACCCCTGCTCGTGGTTGGACAAGGGATGCTTGAAAACCGGATTGTTTTGGAAAAACGACAGGATCGTGTCATCGACCCGCGGTTTGCGTTCATTGTCGAAGTACAATCGGAAACGATGATTGGTCGGCGGGCCGGTATTCCAGAAGCGCGTCACGCAACCCGGTCCGGCCAGGTCCGCAATCACCCACCACCCATCCGGCCCGATCCGCAGGGGGCGGTTGTAATCATCGTTTCCGCCGGACGGATCACAAGATGTCACGATGCCACCGGTGGGGGCATCCAGCCGGGCGAGGCCATCCAGGTCCGCCAGGGTTGCAACCCGGGCACGCCAGAACGCCGTCTCCGCCGGGTCCGGCGCCCGCGAACAACCCGCGACCAGCAGGCTCACCAAGGAAATCGCCGCTATCCGCCCTGCAACACGCATCATGCAACCACCTGTTTTCAGGATTGTACCGCCCCGTCCCGCCAATGCAACTTATTCCGGCTGCGGAAGAATCGTTGCGTTACCACCACGGGCCGTTATGATTCCGCCATGTCTGAATCAAATCAACCGGACCGTCGGCCCGCCATTGGTATCTGGCACCGGTATGGCCCCGCTGCCCATACCGAGGAATATCCTGCCCTGCCGGACCTGGTGACCGAACTGTCACAACCGGTTGATGTGCATTATTTCGGCATGCAGACTGGACAAGCGGTTCCCGCCGCCATCCGGGAACATGCCACCGTCCACAACCTGCCCCTTCACGTCAACCGGGCCTCCATGCGCGACAAGGTCTGGAAAACCATCCTCTGGTACCTTGCCATCCCCTTCATGGCCCTCCGTTGCCGCCGGTTGGGCATCCAGACGCTGTTCATCGATGAATCCCTGCCCTTTTCCTTCATCATCATCCGGTGCTTCTTCGGACGGTCGATCGCCCGTACCCTGACCGATTTTTTCCTGGATATCTATCTCCGTGAACACGCCGTTCCGGGTTGGCTGACCCGCGCGCTGTCCCGGCTGGAAATCAATTCCTGGCGTCCCCTCCCCCTGATCATCACCCGCGTCGAGTATACGCGCCGGTTCCTGGTTGGGCAGGGATTCGATCCGGCGCGCATCGCCGTACTCTACAACCCCTGCGATCTGGCGCTCTACCAACCCGGCGACCGGATGGCGGGACGCCGCCGGTATGGCATTCCACCGGAGGCTTTCGTGATCGTGCATCACGGGGTGCTTCACCCCAACAAGGCGAACGATCACATCCTGAATGCCCTGGCCGGCATGCGCGCCACCCATCCCCGGCTCCACTACCTGCTGGTTGGCTCGGGACCGGAACTGACCCGCCTGCGGGAACTCACCAAATCCCTCGGTATGTCGGATCACGTCACCTTCACCGGATGGCTGAATACCGAATCCGAGGTGGCCGAGGCCATCAATGCGGCCGATGTCGGACTGGTCATGCGCGTTGGCCTGGAATCCGACCACTATCACGTCACCAACACCCTGGTTCACGAAATGGCATGCGGCCTGCCGATCTTGGCCGCCCGGCTCGCCGGCATCGCCGAAATCATCCACCATGAAGACAACGGCCTGCTGTTCGATCCGGCTGATGGTGAATCATTCCGGCATCAACTGGCACGGTTGGCAGACGATCCCGGATTACGTGCCCGGTTCGGCGCCCGGTCCCGGCAGGATGCCGAACGCCTGTTCGACAAGACCCGGATTGCACACGATACCGCCCGGCTCCTGTTACAGGTGGCCCATGCAAAATAGCCGGTCAACGGGTATCCGGAGACGTCGTGCAGGCCTGCCGGTAGTCGGCATATTCATGCTCGCCGCGTGGTCCGCTCAAGCCCAGGCCCGGTTCATGTCCCTGACGTCCTTCCGGGCTCAATTCGGGTTTCAGCCGCCCGCCCTGAATACCGAACACATGGTCATCCTGGAAAAACCGGGCTGGAAGATCGGTTTCGAGAAAGACAGCCGCAAAGCCCATTTCAACGGTACCCTCGTCTGGCTGAACGCCCCGTTCAGCCGCACCGATAAGGATGGCATACTAAGCGCCACGGATGTCCGGCTTACCGCCATTCCGATCCTGACCGGACAGACCGGACTGCGCCCAATCCCCACCCATTGCGTCGTGCTGGATGCCGGGCATGGCGGCGATGATCCGGGCGCCGCAAACGGCCGGTTGCTTGAGAAACGACTTGTGCTCGACCTGGCCAAACGGACCCGGGACCGTTTAACCGCCGGCGGTATCAAGGTCATGCTGACCCGCGACCGTGACCAGACCATGACCCTGAATCAGCGTATCGCGCGCGCCAAAGTCGCGCGCGCCACGATCTTCGTCAGCATTCATCTGAACGCCGCCGCCAACACGGCGGCGGAAGGCTTCGAGACCTACCTGCTGCCGGCCACCGGCTTTGCCTCCACCGCCGGCACCGCCAAGGATGTTTCACCCCAACCGGGCAACCGCTTCGACACTGCCAACATGCGATTGGCCTTCCAGGTGCATCGCAACATGCTCCAACAAACCCATGCCGCGGAGCGGGGTATCCGGCGCGCCCGCTATGAAGTGCTCAAAACCGCCCCCTGCCCGGCCATACTCGTGGAATGCGGCTTCCTGTCCAACCCCGGTAATGCAAAACAACTGGGGCAAAGCGACCACCTGGACCGGATTGCCGACGGACTCTCCAAAGGCATCCGGCAATACATCAAGGATACCAGCCCGCCGGCAACCGCTCCCCGGCCTCATCCCCTGCGCCGGTAGGCACGGGGGCTCGTTCCCGTAACTTTTCGGAACACCCTTGAGAAGTAATAAGGATCAGTGAATCCGGTCTCGCCGGCAATCTCGGCGATGGTCAACCGGGTATGCTGCAACAGGAACCGGCTGTGTTCCACCCGCACCGCCTGCAGGTACTGCATGGGACTCGTCCGCAAGGCAGCCCGGAACACCCGCCCGAAATGGTCCATGCTCAACCCGGCATGACCGGCGACCTGCTCCAACCGCAACCCCGACTCACGGGAATGCAGGCTGATATACGCCATCGCGCGCCGCACGGCATCCGGCCGTACACCGACACCCTCACGCCGATGCTCCCCCTCCCGCAACATCGCCGCCAACAGATTCACACAGGCACTCTTGATACCCATACGCTGTGCGGTCGTCAACGACTCCGCCCGGTCCGGCGCATAGGCATACGCCCCACCCAGGTATCCACCCGGAGGTCCCAACGCCACCGCACACCGCGTCTGCAAGTCGGCAAACGCCTGCTCAAGCCGCTGCCCGTCCGTCACGGGAACACACCCAAACAGGGGTTCCCGCTTCAGGCTGTCAAACTCCGGCACCCCGCCAACATCCAGAAAACAACACCAGGCAAGGTTCGCCGTACGCGGTGACGGGGCAATATTGCCCACATGCACATTATGGATGGAGAGGTGCCCCTGCGGCAAAATCACCGGCCGGTCACCGATCCGAACCTCATCCATCTGCCCCTGCTTCAGGTAGATAAACTCCACATGCGGGGCCGGAGGATTATACAACCGCCCGCCCGCCTGCCCGATCCACGGGATCGGCGGGGTGCCGTCACGATCCACCCATAACAGGACCTTTTCCACCCAAATGCAGAAATCGTCTATCATTTCGCAGAACCCATCCATTCCTCGTTCATGAATAATATGGCTTTATATATCGCATCGATACGGACAGGGTGTCCACTTTTTTAAGCAGAAAGGATCATCGTCATGGCGGATAAAGTGAAGGTTGCGATCCTCGGCGGCGGCGGCATCATGGGCGCACACATGCAGGGGTTCCCCAAGGTCAAGGATCACTGTGAACTGGTCGCCGTGGCTGAATCAAACCCCGGTCGCGACGAGGCGATCCGGAAAATGGTCGGGCCGGACGTCCGGATTGTCCGCGATTATCATGAGGCACTGGCCATTCCCGAGGTACAGGCCGTGGATATTCTCCTGCCGCACAACCTGCACATGCCCGCCACCATTGCCGCGGCCCGCGCCGGCAAACACGTGCTCGTTGAGAAGGTCATGGGCCGCAATGTCTGGGAATGCGACCGGATGATCGAGGCCTGCGAAAAGGCCGGCGTTACCTTGACCATCTGCCATGACCGCCGCTACAACGGCGAATGGATGACACTCAAGGATATCGTCGAATCAGGCGTGCTGGGTGACGTGTTTTTCTGGAAACTGGATCACAATCAGGACGTGGTCCTTCCCCCGACCAGCTGGGCGCACTGGAAGGACGGCATCGGCGGTGGATGCATCATGAGCTGCCTGACCCACCAGATCGACGGCCTGCGCTGGTATGCCGGCGAAGTGGATGCGGTCACCTGCCTGTCCGCCACCCGACCCGAACGGATGCAGGGTGAATTTGCCGGCATCCTGGCGGCCAAATTGAAATCCGGCGCCCTGGCAGAACTGTCCATCAACTGGTGGACGCGCTCCCACCACGGGGCCAACTGCCTGTGGTATGAAATGGTCCAGGCCTGCGGAACCCGGGGTGAAGCCTACCGCATGTCGGGCCGCGGCACGTTCGTGCGCCTGCACGAAGCCGATACGGCCGCCATCAAACGGTATGGACCCGCCGTCAAGGATGGTTTCGTGAAGGTTGAAGGCGGCGAATGGGGTGGACATGAGCGATGCATCCGGGAATGGGTCGCGATGTTGCGCGGCGAACCGGCCCGCATCACCACCAGCGGACGCGATTGCCGCGGCACCGTCGAAGTGGCAGAGGCTGCCTACCGGTCGGTGGACACCGGCCGTACCGTGAAGCTGCCGATCCGGCCCCGTAAATGGAAATCCGTCGGCATGCCCGAATCGCTGCAGGGAATCGCCGCGGCCAAAACCAACTACCATGTGGATGTCGGCAGCCGCAAATCGTCCTGATCCGCCATTCAGCCAGCCATCCGGCAATCAACAGGAAGGAACCGGTGTTATGCGAGTAGGAATTGACACGTTTACGTTGCGCGACTTGAAACTCAACCCCTTCGAACAACTGGACTTCATCCATCGCTTCAAGCTGGAAGGCGCCCAGTTCGGCGGCGTCCGCCACCTGTCCGCCAACCGGGATCCCGGCGAACTCAAGGCCCTCCGCGCCCGCGCGGACGAACTCGGCCTCTATTCGCATGTCTCCCTGTCCATCACCTGCAACCCCCACCTTGCCGGCGTGCCGGTTGCCGAACAGGAACAGCAGATCCGGGACGACATCACGGCCGCAGCCGCCTGCGGCTGGCACGAGCTGCACGCCTCGATGGGCGGCGGCAATGAACGGTACGAGCATCCGGTTCCCTGGACCCGGCAGCTGACCGACACGGCCGACCTGATCCGCCGGCTGGGACCCGTCCTGCGCCAGCACGCCAGCCGGATCAATATCGAAACCCATGGCGATGTTACCACGTTCGAATTGATCCGCCTGATCGAGGCCACCGGTCCCGACATTGCCGGCATCTGCCTCGACACGGCCAATGTACTCTGCCAATGCGAGGATCCGGTGGAGGCTGCACGCCGTGCCGCACCCTATACGCATCTGACCCATCTCAAGGACGGCGCCATTGCCTTCCTCAACACCGGGTATCGCCGACAGACCCTGCCGGCCGGCCGCGGCATGCTGGACTGGCGCACGATCCTTCCCATCCTGGCCGCATCCGAACCCAACCTCCCCCTGTCCATTGAGGATCATAAATGGCTGTTCGATTTCCACGTGTTCGATGACCAGTGGATCCGCCTGCACCCGGACCTGACCCGTGAAGAATTCGCCCGCGTCATGCAGTTCGGCTGGCGCTGCCACCAGCGCATGGCGGCAGGGTCCCTGCCCGATCCCGTGACGTATGAAAAGAAACCCCATGTGGATGAAGTGGAAGATCGCCTCGCAGCCGCACGCGATCACCTGAAAGCCATGATCCGGGAGCTGGGATTAACCGACCGTACGGACCATCTGCCACCCAACCGGAACCTCACCATCGCGGCCCGGTTGTAAGGGATCATGCGGCAAGTCCCGCAGGCCGGGTCAGCCTTATGCTTCAGACAGCGTCCGCACATGGGCGGCAACCGCCGACGCCAGCCCTTCCAGATGGTAACCGCCTTCCAGGACGGACACCACCCGTCCCCCCGCATGGGCACGCGCCAGATCCAACACCCGCCGGGTCAGATCCGTGAAATCCTGATCGGTCAGTTCGAATCCCCCGATCGGATCCCCCCGCCGGCCATCGAACCCGGCGGAGACGAGCACAAACTCAGGCTTGAACCGTTGCATGGCCGGCACCAGCTTCTCGTCGAACGAACCGACCACTTCATGCCGTCCGGAACCGGCAGGTAACGGACAGTTGAATTTCGTCCCGCGAGCCGCGCCGGCGCCGGTTTCCAGGGCGCGGCCCGTCCCCGGGTAGGCGGGCCATTGGTGGGTACTGAAGAACGCAATGTCCGGATCGTCGTTCACCAACTCCTGCGTCCCGTTGCCGTGATGCACATCCCAGTCCACAATCAGGATCCGCCGGACCCCATGATGCCGTTGCAGGGCACGTGCCGCAACAGCCACATTATTGAAAATGCAGAATCCCATGCCGCGATCGGCTGTCGCATGATGTCCCGGCGGACGCACCGCGCAGAACGCGTTTGAAACCCGGCCATTGATCACCGCCTCCACCGCATTGAGCACCCCGCCCACAGCCAGCCGCGCCACCTCAAAGGAACGGGGACAGCAGTCCGTATCCCCGGTACTCAGGCAGCCGACGTCCGAAGCCACGTCCCGCCGGACTCCGCGGATATAATCAGCCGTATGACAGTACGCAAGTTCCGCTTCGCTGGCAGGCCGGGCCGGCACCGGCAACCATTTGACACCGGCCTGCTCAATGCCTTTCCACACGGCATCCAAACGGGACGGGGATTCCGGATGCCCGGGGCCGGGATCATGTTCCCGGTAAACCGGATCGAAAACAATGCCCGTCACGGGATGAACGCTCCTTGCAGGTTCCGGCACACGGGGATCAGGACGCCGACGAACCCACGAACTTGTATCCGACTCCATGAACGGTGAGAATATGCTCCGGCTTACCCGCCTTGCGTTCGATCTTGTTCCGCAGGTTGGCCACAAAACTGTCCAGGGATCGCTGGGTCCCGTAATACTCCGTACCCCACACATCATTCATCACCTGGTCCCTCGACAGGGCCTTGCCGTCATTGGCACAGAAATACGCGAGCAACTCGAATTCCGTGCGGGTCAGGGTAACCTCCTTGCCATCCCGTTGCAGAATCCGCGACTCCATGTCCAGCACACAGTTGGCGAACCGGTAGGCCTTCACCCCGGTACGGCCGCGCCCGCGCAACAGGACCGCCTTGATACGCGCCAGGAGTTCCTGGATACTGAACGGCTTGGTGACGTAGTCATCCGCCCCCATCTCGAACCCATGCAGCTTGTCGAACTCCTCCTGGCGTGCGGTCAACATGATCACCGGCACCGCCTGTCCGGCATCGCGCAGTTTGCGGCAGATTTCATATCCGGACATGCCCGGCAGCATGATGTCCAGCAGGATCAGGTCGGGCTTTGCCTCGGTGGCAAGCCGCATGCCTTCCCGCCCATCCCCGCAGGAGACCGCCTCATATCCTGCAAAGGTCAGGTTCTCCTCCACCGCCATGCGGATGGAAGGATCATCCTCCACCAGCAGGATCTTTTTCTTGGTTTCTCCCATGACCGCCTCCTACGATTCGAGGATTTTGCGCACCATGGCCGCGTTGGCTTCGACCATATCATCCCGGTCACCGCGATACATGCCGACATTCACCACATCCCCGGGCTTGATACCCTCAAGGGCATACTCGAACGCCATAAGCGGATCAATCCGTCCGGCCCCCATGATCTTGTACCCGATGCAGGGTTTCCGGATCTCCCGGATACAGGCCACCGCGGGCGCCACATCGGCCAGCCGGAATCGATGGCCCTTCCCGGCATGCAAACTGCCGCAATTAAAGAAGCAGACCGCATGGAAATCCGCAACATCCAGGTCGTTCACCCACCGGTGGACCTCCGGTGCATGGCTGGCCACCCCGGCCGGGACGCCCTTCGACCGGGCATAATCGCACCACATCCGGACGGATTCCACATCCTTGCGACGGTAGGCATCGTCAACCAGCGCCCCGTGGAAATACAGGGCCTTGCAACCGATGGCTGTCACCTCGTCAACCGCCTTGCGCATTTCCGGCTGCCCCCGGCCCATGACCTGGGCGATCCACTGGAGTGGGCCGCCGGCCCCGAGATGGTCCCGTACCGCCTGCACCACCTGCACGGTTTCGTTGTTGGTCACCATGGTGTTGATGCCGGCGGCGGCCGCCCGGTCCCAGGTTTCCTTGATACGCGAAACGGTATGGTATTCCCGCATGGCCCGGTCCCGTTCCTCATCCTGATGGCTGAACCCGCCAAAGGGATTGGCCCCCAGCACCAGACGCGTCACATTCAAACCGCAGAACCTTACAACCGGTAATAACATCGAACACTCCTTGTTGCGTTACACTTTCAACAGCACGTTGAAGGTTGTACCGCGGCCCGGTGCACTGTCCACCGTGATCCTGCCGCCATGCGCCTGCACCAGATGCCGGCACAACGCCAACCCCAACCCCACACCTGAAACATGTTCCTGCGCCACTCCCGGAGCCCGGTAATAGGGGCGGAATACCCGGCGCCGGACAGGCCCCGCCATGCCGGGACCGTTATCCGATACGGACAACCGGACCCACGGCCTGGAGCGGCCGGCCAACCAGCCGCCGCGGCGCAGCTCCGTTGCCAGTTCCACCCGTATGCACAGGCGCCCGTCCGGTGGCCGTCCATAGCGCACCGCATTATCCAGCAGGTTGAGAAGGATCTGGGTGATTGCCGTCTCATCGATCCGCACCAACGGCAGGTTGTCGGCCACCACCACGTTGAACACGGGTTCCATCCGCGCATCCGCTCCGTCGCCGGCCACCGGGTCCGTATCGGGCCAACGGGCCTGCCGGAACGCCGCCACCGCATGGCGTACCAGGGCGCCCGCATCGGTGGGGTGCAAACGCAACACCACGGCATCCTGCCCGTAGCGCACCATGAACAACACCCGTTCAACCAACTGCCCCAACCGGTCGCATTCCGCCAGCAACGTACCCAGGAAACGCCGCCGTTTGGCCGGGTCGTCCACATGCCCGAGGTAAAGGCTTTCCACGAGTAGCTTCATGGAGGCAAGCGGGGTCCGCAGGTCATGCGAAATCCCCACCAGAAAGGAACTGCGGGCCGAAACTTTACGGATTTCCAGCGAGGCTGCCCGAAGCACAATCCAAACCCCGATGACCACACCGACGGCCAGCAGACTGATCCCCCATCCGTGAAGGGATTCATGCCAGCGGCCTGACCCGGAGGATCCCGGAGCCTGACGGGGAACTCCATGCATCCGGGTAAACGCCATCAGGCGGACCGATTCATAAGGCGGAGGCAGGGAACGGACGGCACGCGCACGACCCGACCGTATGTATTCACGCAGGGCGGACCGGAATGCGTTCTCCCCGGACCCTTCCGCCGAAAACGAATCACTTACCAGGACGTCCCCGGCGCCACGCGACAAAAGGCTGGACGCGGCGATTCCCGGCCCTTCCGCCACCAGCACAAAATCATCCGCCCCGGCGACTTCCAGGGCCGTCTGCAACCGCTTGGCAAGGGCATCCGAAAACACCATGAACCCTGCATATAAATCGCGCCGGCTCATGATCCGTCGGAACCCGAACGCCTGACCCCGGTCCGTAAACCACAAGATCTCACCGTCGGGATGTACCGCCAGTTGACGCCGGATTGTCTCCACCAGTGGATCAACCGGCTCTCCCGGAAGATCCGCAGGATGCAGGAATCCCCAGGGATGCACGTACAGGTAAGCCTGGGCCACGGCTTCACGCTGCCCGGCCACCCGGACGGCGGCATCCCGGATCATGGCAAGCTCCCCGGCACCGGCGGTCCGCGCCATGGCGTCGGACACCTGTTCCAAGTCGGTATCCAACCCCGCCTGGACCTGCTGTCCCACCACCCGCAAGGCATGATCCGCAGCGGAATCCAGACGGTTCTCCAGCATCAGTTCCCGGGCACGAAACGATTCCGCCGCCAGGAACGTCAGGATGGCAGTCGGCACAATCACCAACAACAATACCACCGCTGGAATCCAGGTTTTCATGAACGATCCGTCCCGACACCCCGACACGACGCCGCCCGTTCCATCACGCCTACTTCATGTCCAGGCGTAGCAACCATTCCCTGACCTGGTCGGCATCGGGAGCCGACGGGGCCAGGCGGAGATACCGCCGGTAATGGACAGCCGCCTTGCCGGGCTCACCCAGTTCATCTTCGTAAAGGATACCCAGGTTGTAATGCACGTCGGCATCCGACGGATCAATCTGGAGGGAGCTCAAGTACGCCTGTTCGGCATCCCGGAAACGGCCTTCCCGCTGGTAGACCACGGCCATGTTGAAATGCATGTCGCGCTTTTCCCGGCTGTCCACCTGCCGGACTTCCTCGCGGGCACGGTTCATCAACGCCGCCATCTTTTCAGCCTTGACCAGCCGTTGCTCCCGTCGTTCCAGTTCCGCCCGGAGCAATTCAACTTCCTGTTGCTGCCCCTGGGCTGCACGGGATGATTCCACCGTCCGGTTGCGCAGGGTGGCCAGTTCCCCTTCCAGCTTGGGGATCTCCTGCATCAGCCGTTCGATGGTGCCCTGCTGGGCCGATTCCGTCTGCTTCACGGCCGCCAGCTGACGTTCCAGCTCCAACCGCTTCTGCTCAGCCGCCGCCGCCTGTTGCTGGGCAGACTCGGCATCCTTCGCAATCTGCTCGCGGGCCTCGATGGCCTGACGGCGAACCGTGTCAGCTTCCGCCAGGCGGTCTTTCAAGGCGCGATTCTCCTGCTCCACCTTGCGGTACAGATCGGAACCAGGTTCAACGGCCGGACCGGCCGGCGATGCTTCAACCACCGGAACCACCGGCAGGGCGACCGGCATGCTTGCCGCCTGCGCGCGCACCCGCTCCAGCTCTTCAGCCAACCGCTGTCGCTCAACTTCGGCCTGGTTAAGACGTCCCTCCAGATCGATCTGCCGATCCGGGTTCTCCCGTTCGGCAACCTGTTCCTGCCGCATTTTCCCGATCGCCTTGACAGACTCCTGTATCCTGGACTCCAGGTCTCGCACTTCCAGGTTCAACCGTTCATTCTCACGGCGTATGGTCGCCTCCTGACCCTGGGTTTCCTGGATCCGGCGACGAAGTTCAAGATTGTCCTTGAGCAGACGCTGGTAGGCTTCCGTCAAGCGCTGATCGCCCGGAGCAGCGGAAACCACGGGCGCGGGCGGCGCAATGGCGGGAACGACAGGCGCGGGCGGTTCAGTGCGGGGAACCGGCTGATCCCGCGATTCAGGTTTCTCGGAAACCGGAGCCGCATCCGGTTCTCCATCCCAGGACCATTGAAATTCTTCAACCGCCGATCCATGCACGGCGACCATGATTCCCGCTGCAATCAATATGGTCAACATCGTCCGCATGTGGATGGTTTCCGGATTTCCCCTGTTAAACCGCTGAGCCCCTCATCGCCAACCCACCAGTATGCCGCCACACCATGCCCGGCTTCACCGTACCGGTTTCATCGGTTTGGTTTCGCTGGAGCCTCCGGTGGTCCGCATGGGCTTGGGTGTCTTCTTAATTTCCTGCAGCAGTTGATGCGGCTCCTCTCCCGACACGATGCGGGGTGTCAGGAAAACCACGATCTCACGGTTCTCCTTGGTTTCCGCATCCGACCGGAACAAGCGGCCCAGCAGGGGAATCGCCCCCAGCAAGGGAACCTGGTAGGTCTGCATCTCCTTGACGTTCTCAATCATGCCCCCGATGATGATCGTCACCCCGTTCTTGACCATCACCGACGTCTCGGCCATGGACTTGCGGATTACCGGGGTCCCCTCCTGCGGAAGGCCGTCATACCAGGTGGCAATGGAACTGATCTCCGGTTTGACCGCTACGCTGATCAGGTCCTGATCATTGATCCGCGGCGTAACCCCCAGCGTCACACCCACTTTTTTAAAGATATAGGTAACACCCGTTATGTTGGTCGTACCACTCTCAATGGTTAATTCCTTGTAAGGCTGGTCGGTGATAACCTCGATAATGGCCTCCTGGCCATCCAGCACCGCCACATGCGGGTTGGACAGGATCTTGGTGTCTCCCACGCTCTTCAGGGCGTCCAGCACCACGGACAGGTCCCCGTTGCCTGCAATGGTATTGTAGGTCAGGGTCCCAACCGGCGAAGCCGGTCCCGGCGGGCGCACACTGGATCTTACCGAATAACGCGGATCAATGCCGGCCATCAGGTGGTTCCAATTGATGCCCAGGCTGAACTGGTCGTTCAACGTGGTCTGGACAATCTTGGCCTCGATAAACACCTGCTTGGGCCGCGTGTCAAAAGCCTTCACCAAATCCTCGATCCGGCGCATGTTGTGTGTCAGGTCGGTCACAATCAAGGTCCGCGTCCGCTGGTCAGACCGTACGGCGCCAGCCTCCTTGGTCAGCATCGCCGTCACTTCGCTCTGTATCCGCTCCACGTCGGCGTACTGGAGGACAAATGTACGGGTCTCGGTCGGGATGATGCGTGAAACGGTCGGCAGATCGGCCTTGGCTATCACCACCTGCATCTCCGCGATCTTGTCCGGCGTATCAATCAGGATCAGCGTCCCGGTCACAGGATCCGCCACGATGGTGCCGATGCTGCTTTTCATCTTCTCGAGCATCATGGCCACACGCACCGGGTCCGCGAACTTCAACTCGATCAGACGGGCGGTTTTCTGGTCATAAAAACTCATACCGTACAGGAGCTTGTATTCCTGGTCGGTCATGATGGTCAGGATGCCGTTGTGCACCTCGTAGGCCAGACTGTTCACCGACAACACGATCTCAAGCGCTTCGGCAACGGTCACATCATCAAACTTGAGCTTGGTGGTTACCCCCCCCACGCCCTTGCCGATCACCATGTTGTTGAGCCCGCCCTTCTGGGCCAGGTACTCGATCAATTGGACAATATCCCAGGGAACCTGGGTGGTCAGGTTGATCCGGTTGGTCATCCCCGGAAGATCAAAATCCGCCAGACGCCGGGGGGAAGCCACGGGCACCTGGGTGGTCACCAGCATATTGGGATCCACCGGGGTTTGGGCAAAAGCCCAAGCGCCCGCCAGGATCAGGATTCCAAGGCCATACCATCCGGTCTGTCGCACACGCATCCCCATCATTTGATCACCAAGCTGACGGCCCCGTCCTTAACGACCACACGGTCCGGCAGGATCTCCGTTACGGTCACAACCTTGTCTTTTATCGGCATCAGGTTGCCAACCACGAGAACATGCATTCTGTTGTCCAGCTTGTCCATGACAATCGCTTCCATCCCGCCGGCCGAATCCGTTGAATGACCGATCATTTGGAGGTTCTCGCTAATATACCGCCCGGTATCCGTTGCCTCGATCCGGGGATCCGGCGGAGGTGGCGTCGATCCCTTATCCGGCACTACAAATAATCCGATCAGGGGCCGCCTGGCATACTGATCCATCACATCCTGCAACAGATAAATATCGGGCGGGATATCCAGGGCCGGCAACGTGGAAACCGCCTCAGAACCGGCGCCCATTTTCCCGAAATTGGCATCCCACCGCATGGCCGCCCACACCTCGTATCCGCACAACCCCACCGTCAGCAGGATCACCGCAACCAGGGACCGGTTCGCCAACGTCAACATGGCCGGGCGTTCTCCGAATTTAGCCCGCGATGGTGCACGGCCGGCCACGGTGGTTCGCCGCACAGTACCACGCGTCACCGGGGCACCCGACACCACGGCCCCGGGAGCCGCCGGCGCGACGGTGTCCCCTCCCCCCGAACCCGCAGTATCCGGCGGAAGGGTCCCCATGGACTTAGCAAAAGCAGCCGCCTTGGCGGCACGCTCCTTCTCCTGAGCCGGGGGACGGTTCAACTTCAATTTCGGCGCTTCCGGCTTGGCACTTTTCACCACCAGCGACGGCTTGATTGAAACCGCCGGCCTGGCGGCTGGCTGCACAGGGGCCGCGGGTGCGGCAGGTGTCGGCTGCGGTGCCGCCGGGGCGACAGGAACCACGGCAGGCGCCGGCCGCGGTGCCGCCGGGGCTGCAACCGCTTTTGCCAGCTTTTCCTCCGGAGAGGACGGAGTCTCCACCTGCCCGCCCGTTTGGATCACCTTCAGCAGTTTCTCTTCGGGCGACAATTGTTCTTTGCTTGCTTCAGGCATAGGCACCACTCACGTTCCCACCAGCTTGAGCCGGAGACTGCCCTTCAACGGTTTCAAGGATGGATCCGGCACCGAGCCCGGACGGACCGGCCGGGCAGTCGCGTCTTTCGATGGCGCAGGTTCTCCCCCACGGTCCGGCTGAACCTCCCGCGCCACAACCTCACGAATCACGGATTCGTCCACCAGCTTGCGATCATACATGACCAGGTATTCCAACGCTTCGTGGCACAGGAACGAGACCTTGCGCGGATACCCGCCGGTATACTCCTCGATCATCCGGATAGCCTCGTTGGTGAACAGGGGCGCCGATCCGGTATAACCCGCCTGCCGCAACCGGAAATCGATCAACTCACGCAATTCTTCCTGGCCCAGCGGCTTCAGCATGCACTTCAACGCAATCCGGTCCCAGAAATTGGCTATCCGGCTGATACGCGGCAGCAACTCCATCTGGCCGACCAGCACCAGCTGCAGGATCTTGTACTCGTTGGTTTCGTAGTTCAGAAGGATCCGGAGCACTTCAAACACGAAATCCGGCAGGATCTGCGCCTCATCAATCAAGAGGACCGGCGTTTTCCCCTGTTCGACCCCTTTCTCAAACAGGGCCTTCTCAACCGCTTCCATGTAATCCAACGCGGTCCCGCTTGGTGATACCTGTACATGAAACAATCCCGCCAGCCTTGACAGGAACTGCTTCTCGGTACGGAAATATGGGTTCAACACCATCCGGAAATAAACATCCGGGTTATCGGTAAGCGCTTGTGACAGTTTGCGGCTGAGCGTGGTTTTCCCGGTTCCGATATCCCCCAGCACAACACTCATGCCACGCTTGAGCGTTATCGAGATCTGCAACCGGCATAACGCCGCCTTGTGTTCCCGGGAAAGGAACATGAACGCGGGATCAGGGCTGGTCGAGAAAGGCTCCTTTTCCAGCCCCAACATCTTGAAATAACTCATACCCCCCCAGCGCAAATGCCTAGTGGTACCGAGTATAACCAACCCGGTTACAACATCAAGATTGAATCCGGATCAAACAACCGGACCGTCCGCTTCACTGCTCGACCGTGGCAATACCTTCCGCACCATATTGATCCTGCACGCGCACAATATTGACACCATTCCCGCTGCGGACCCGGTATACGGCAGAATATCCCCCTGACCCAAATATCTCTCCCATGCCCGGGTTGTCCACACTCCATTCCAACGGGAGCGACAACTCCCGCAGGTTGTTGCTTTCCACGGTAAAGACCACCGAATTGGTGCCCGCACGCAATTCCGCACGTGACGGCGTCACGGTTAGCGCCGTAGCCCCTTCAGCATCCTCACACGCCGGAATCAACACCAGGGCGACCAGACATCCCGCCATTACCATCCCCAT
Source organism: Lentisphaerae bacterium RIFOXYC12_FULL_60_16 (assembly GCA_001803315.1). GTDB lineage: Bacteria > Verrucomicrobiota > Kiritimatiellia > UBA8416 > YA12-FULL-60-10 > YA12-FULL-60-10. Next base: position 18,241 of record MHBQ01000079.1, on the reverse strand, counting down.
CATGCACAACGATGTTTGACGTTTCATAAGCTGGATTATTCCAATCGTCTTCCCCAGTGTCAACAGACCATTATCACCCGGTTTTTCCTTGCAACCGGACAGGGTTCCCCTAGTATCAATGGTTACATCAATCAAAAACCCTTGGTATGACGAACTTTATCTCAAAACTCCGTTCACGGAAAGCCAAAAACAGGGACCGCCAGGCCTGGCGGGTCTCAACACTCCAGGTTCCCCTGCCTGAAAACCCCATCGCAGGATTCCTCCTAATCATCCTGCTGTGGTTATTCTCCGTTATCCTGATCCATTTGGGCGTTTTCTTCGACTGGTACAGCCAGAACGGACTGTTTCCCGCCTCCGTTCTGGCAGATAGCGCTTTCATGTTTGCCAGCATGCTGGCTATCGGTATCGCACTGAATGTCGTCAAGCCGGGGTACCTTCGACGCAATTCACACATCATGATGCTGGCCTTGATCGTCCTGATGTCGCTAACGGTTGCCAAGGTCCAATACCGGATCTTCCAGGTTGGTATCATCCTCCCTGCCGAAGTGACCGGCTACCTGCTCCCGTACGCCCTGGCTCCCCTGATTGCCACGCTCCTGGCAGACGGCGCCGTCGGTGTCGCCGCCGGAGCATGGACCAGCATCTGCCTGTTCATCATGGGAGGGCATAACTTCTCCCTGTTGTGCGCCGGATTGATGGCCACCTCGGTTACCGCTTACCTGGCGCGCCAGGGCCGTACCCGGACCCGCCTGCTCGGCATCGGCTTGCTGGCCGGCATGACGCAGCTGATGTGCGTTCTGGGACAGACCCTGCTCGAATGGCCGGATTACAACGTCATGCGCATCCTGCACCGGGCACTGGCCGGCATCAGCGGAGGTGTGCTCAGCGCCATCATCGTACTCGTCACCCTGCCCCTGATGGAATTGTTGTTCCGCATCACCACGGATATCCGCCTGCTGGAGGTGTCCGACCTCGGCCACCCCCTCCTGCAACGGCTCGCTATTGAGGCCCCCGGCACCTACCATCACAGCCTGGTGGCCGCCAGCCTGGCGCAGGCAGCCGCGGACGAAATCGGCGCCAATTCCCTGCTGGCCCGCGTATGCGCCTATTTCCATGATATCGGCAAGCTGGCAAAACCGGATTTCTTCGCGGAGAACATCGCTTTGCGCAACAACCCCCACGACACCCTGGCGCCCAGCATGAGTTCCCTTATCCTCGCCTCACACGTCAAGGAAGGCATCAGCCTCGCCCTTCTCTATAAGTTACCGGATCCGGTCACCGCCGTCATCCGTGAACACCACGGGACCAGCCTGATGTCCTCTTTCCATCATAAGGCCAAAAGCCAGATGGAACTCGAGCTCGGCAAGGGAGAAGGCCCGGGTATCGATGAAAGCGCCTTCCGCTACCCCGGCCCGAAACCCTCCACTCGTGAATCCGCCATCATTTCACTGGCCGATGCCGTGGAGGCAGCCTCCCGGTCCATGGAAAAAACCTCCCCCGGCCATATTGAAAATCTGGTCAATGACATTGTTATCGGCCGTTTTGAAGACGGCCAGCTGGACCAGTGCGACCTGACCCTCCAGGAACTGACCCGGGTGAAACGCTCCTTTGTATTCACCCTCCGCAACATGTTGCACGGACGCGTTCCGTATCCCAAGGATGAAAATCGAGATAAACAACCGGCAAAAAACGGTGCGGGTGAACCGCACGCTGGCCCGGACACTGGTCGCCCGGCTGATCCGGCGCGCTGAACACCTGACCGGCGCAAAGCCCCTCGACTCCATCCAGGTCTTCCTGCAGGACGACACCGGCATGCGGGCACTCAACCGGATCTGCTTTCAATCCGACACCACCACGGACGTCATCAGCATCCGCTACGACCCGATGCCCGGCACCACGGCTTGCCATGCCGATGTCGCCGTCAATACGCAACAGGCACTGCGCTGCATCCGTTCAAGCTCCCGATGGCCCATCGCCCGCGAACTGGCCCTCTACCTGGCCCACGGTATCGACCACCTCACCGGCGCCTGCGATTCCACCCCCCGTTCGCGACGGCGCATGCGCCGCCGCGAACTGCGCTGGCTGAACCATCCCGAGGTTCGCCCGCTCAGCCTTTCCTGGAGCCGGTCTCACCATGACTGACCGTACCCACGCCATCGTCCTGCGCGTATACCCGTACTCACGAACTTCCCATGTGGTCATCTGGCTTTCACCCGCCCTGGGCCGCATGGTCACCCTGGTCAAAGGCGCACTCCGCCCAAAAAGCCGTTTCCTCGGCCAATACGACCTGTTTTACACCTGCGAGCTGGTCTACTATACGCGGGAACGCAACGGGATCCATATCCTCAAGGAATGCTCACCCATCAACTACCGCCCCGGTTTGCGCGACCGCTGGCGCTCCGCCATGACCGCATCCTATGCCGCCGAACTGGCCAACCGGACCAGCGTGCCGGGGCCCGACCACCAGGGCTTGTTTGCGCTCACCGGGCACCTGCTCGATCACCTCAACACCAACCCGCCAACCGCGGCACTGGTGTCCTGGTTCGAAATCCGCTGGATGGGCCAACTCGGCTGGGCGCCCCAGTTGACAGGCTGCACCGCCTGCAACAAGGGCCTCACCGGCCAGACCAACGCCTGGTTCAACCCGGCCTGGGGCGGACTGAAATGCCCGGACTGCGCCGGCCACTCGAATTCCACCGACACCTGGCAATTGACCCCCGACCTGCTGGCTATCCTGCGTTCCTGGCAGGATACCCCCCATCCCGACACCCCCGCAAAAACCTTCTGCCACCCCACACAAGTCTTGGCTTTACAGGCATTCCTTGGTAGCATTCTTGATTATCATCTGGATTTGCAGACCGCAAGTCGCAGTATGGTAATGGATTTGTTAAAACCTGACCGAACCCGGAGAACGGAGCAACCATGCGTCGCACCCTGATCACACTGGCACTTTCAACCTTCGTCATCACCGGTTGCGGGAAAAAAACCGCCCCCGAAACCGCCACAACACCCCCCGCCGTTCCAGGCGATGAATGGCTGGTTTCCGTTGACGGCCAACGCCTCACCCGGGCCGATGCCGAGCAGGAAGTCACGGTCCGGCTCTCCGCCATGCAGGGCCAGATCCCTCCCGAACAGATTCCCCAGATCGAGAACCGGATCCGGGATTCCATCGTCCAGCAGTTCATCACCCGTACCCTCCTGCTCAAGGAAGCCGATCGTCAACAGGTCCAGATCGAATCCGACGACGAACAACGATTCTATGACCGCATCCGCTCGTCCCTGCCCCCGGGCACCACACTCGAGGAAATGATGCAGAAAAGCCCCATGGGTGAAGCCCGGATGAAAGAGGAAATACGCGTAGCCATCCGCGTCAACAAGGTGCTGGAAGCCCGCCTGACCAACGAATGGGCAGTCACCGACGCTGAACTGGATGAATTCTCAAAGGAGAATGCCGGTCGCCTGGAACTGCCCGAGAACGTACAGGCCCGTCACATCCTGATCAGCTTCGAGCCAACCGATGACGACGCCACCAAGACCATCAAGCGCAACCAGCTTGAAGACATCCGTAAACAGATCCTCGAAGGCGCCGACTTTGCCGAGATGGCGCGCCAGCACTCAAAATGCCCCAGCGCTTCCATGGGTGGAGACCTGGGCATGTTCCGCCGCGGCCAGATGGTTAAACCGTTCGAGGATGCCGCCTTCAGCCAGAAAGTCAACGAAGTCGGACCGGTCATCGAAACCACTTTCGGCTATCACCTGATCCAGGTGCTCGAACACAGCGAAGGCGGAGTCCCACCCAAGGATAAGATCGTGGATGCCCTGCGTCGGCAGAAACAACAACGCTCCATGACAACCTTCCTGCAGGACCTCTCCTCCAAGTCCAGCATCGAATACGGGCCCGGGATGCAGCAACCCGGCATGCCGGTCATGCCGCAAACCCCGCAGTAACGGTTACGCGTCTATCTGAAAAACGGTTGAGGGGCGCGATGCGCCCCCATCCGGACAGGTTGCAGGACATCGATCACACATTGAACAGGAACATGCAGATGTCCCCGTCCTGGATGACGTAATCCTTGCCCTTGAGCTGCACCTTGCCGGCTGCCTTGACCGCCGACTCGCTGCCGGCCGCCACAAAATCATCGTACCGGATCACTTCAGCCCGGATAAACCCGCGTTCCATATCACTGTGAATCCGGCCGGCAGCCACCGGTGCCGTCGACTCCTTGCGGATGGTCCAGGCCCGCACCTCGTCCTCGCCCTGTGTATAGAACGACATCAAACCCAACGCGTCATAGACCGCATGATTCATCCGATCCACACCCGAACTCTTCAACCCCAGCGTTGCCAGATAGTCGGCCCGTTCCTGCGGGCTCTCCAGGTCCATGATCTCCTGCTCGATCCGGCAGGAAACCGTCAACGGGTCCAAACCGGCATCCTGCACCCGGTCCTCGTCCACGTTATAGGCCCACAAGACCGGCTTCAACGTCAGTAATCCGAGATTGCGCAGCGCCTTTTGTTCGTGGGGTTCCATCGTTAAACCCGCCAGGCGCCGCCCTTCTTCAAGCTCCGCCTTGCATGCCATCAACAACCGCTCTTCCAAAGCCTGTTCCGGCGTCTGACCGGCACGCTTTTCCTTGCCGATACGCTCAAGTCGTTTTTCCACCAGTTCAAGATCCGCCAGCACCAGTTCTGCGTCCAGGTTGGCCCGGTCCCGGACCGCATCCACTGAACCGGCGGGATGATAAACCGCATCCGACTTGAACTCACGCACCAGCAGGCAGATCAGTTCACAGCGGCGCGCCTCATCCAGCCAGGGCCGATCGGAGATACCCATCTGGACATCCGGGCACAGCACATACATAACCTCGGCATACCGCGTTTTCTGGGGTTTAACCATGGCCGTCAACGTATCCACCCGCACATCACGAACCCGCGCACAACCCTCCAGGCTCTCCGTTTCCTTCCGGGATGCCGGCACCTGGCGCCCCGTCAACAACCGGAACAAGGTGCGCTTACCCGCCTGCGCATAACCCAGCAATGCCACCTTCATCGTGATGCCTCCCAAAAACAACACAAGCGGCCATGTCACCATGACCGCTTGCCATCCACCGCATGGGGCGTTTTAACCCGGGCTTAAGCCCTGCCCCGCATTATTTGCCGATCCGCTTCCGGAATGTGATCCCCAACGACGCAAGCATCGTCGCCAACAAGGCATACGTGCCAGGCTCCGGCACCGGCTGATCGTTCAGATTAAAGTTGTCGATACCGTACACCTGGCCATTCCATGCCTGATAGGTAATCTCCAGACCAATTTGATCCACATCCGCCAAGTCTCCCAGGAACAATCCTTGGGACCTTGAATCTGCGGTATACCAACCGGAATTCGGAATGAAATTCGCGCCATATCCAAAGTAACTTCCACCCCATCCAGCCGTGGGATTGATGTCGTAGTACCAATAGATGCTGCCAGCACTGACGAAATACAGACGCAAATCAGCCGGCAAGTCCGTCGCGCCATTTCCGCCATCCATGGCCCCGGCATAAAAATCGAAGGTCACTGAAACAATATCCTGCGCGGGATAATCCTTGGTGCCAGCCAACGGTCCTTGAAATGCATAGATATAGTCTTGGAAATCCCCATTGTCGGCAACCACCTGAATAGCGCCAGGCTCTCCCCCAACACTTGCCTGCCAGCTCACCGCTCCATCCGCGGCACCACCACCCGTCGCTGCTGAGCTCCAGTTGGCCATATCGGCATCAAAGGTGTCACCCACAACAACAGCCGCCTGTATTGTCGAGACAACCGCCAAACAGCCAATCAACACAACCCCCAACAAACTATTAAGCATTTTCATGGTACACCTCATTCCCCCGACCGTTATTCCTTGCGGACCTTGTAGAAATAAGGTCCATCACCGGTCGCCGTTGCATCGCGATAGGTCATTACACCCGTTTCGGTTGCCACCATGCCCACCGCCAGGTTCTGCAAACCTTCCATCAGGTTCGTGGCACGCAACACGGTATATTTGGCGCCGGCAACACTGGGCCACCGGATGGTGATACCCGCCTCATCATCCACCGTCAAAACCTCGGCCGCAAACACCGAGGCCGCACTGTCAGGATTGGTTCCGGCAATCAGTTCCTGAACATCGGTCATACCGTCGCCATCGGCATCAGCCATTTGCTGCTCCGCCGACAATTGATCCAGACTGCTTACTCCGAATCGGGCCAGCAACGCCTGCTGGAGATCCGTTAAATCCGCCGGACCGGCCACTACGGAACCATCCGACGCCTTGAGTACAAACTGCCGGATCTTTGCCGTTTGCTCGGCGTGGCCATCCTGTGTTAGACGCACGCCGATCATAGCAACATTCTGAAGATCCTGTGCCCACATGGCATCCAGGTCACCGCCACCATCACGGGTCCAGCCCGAGGAACGATCCATCGAAACCGAATTCACAATCCACGCATCCAGGGATTCCGAAAGGGTGACATTCGGATTGCGCCACATACGGCCACTATCGGCAGCTTGAAGCACCAAAACGACTTGTGCGGCGGGAAGACTGTTCGCCAATTCAAAGGCAACCGCCTTGACACCGGACTGTTCATAATTACCCACAAAGGCACCACCCGAAACCTGGGCATTGGCCATCAGCAAGGCGGACCGGTATTGCGGAATACTCAATGCCGATTGGGCGGCAAATCCGACACTGACGACACCGTCCGCTTCATAGGAAATCGTCGCCCCGCCATCGGTATTCTCGGTCCATGCATCCGGCGGTGTATCAAGGCTCGCGGCATGGCTGATCACGGCAATCACAAGGGCTGCCATGCATATCATGGCCTCAATCCCCCTAACCGGCCTTGTATAATCAATGCGGTTCATGGCATGCCCCCTACTGAAGATCCCACGTCAAGTTACCCGCCTGGCGTCGAAGGAACCAGAAACCTTCACCACTATTGAGGCTTTCTGTAGCCAGATTAGCCCCATTCCGCCATTCCGTTCCGTCCCAGTGCAACCGTACATATTGGTTGTTGCGATAAATGTAGATCCTGTCATCAACCGCCGCGCCGGTGAATCCCAAACCAGCATTAACCTGTCGGACGGCATAGGGCCATGCACAGAGATTCCAGCCGCGCTTATTTACCTGGTTCGTTCCATGCATCGGGAGATCCGACACCCCGGACAATGACTGCCCTGGATAGAACCCCAGATAATCCGTTCCAGCTTGACGATAAAACATCACACCATGCCCCGGTTGAAGTGTAAGATCTGCAATCGGCATTCCGGAATCAAGCTGCCATGTTCCAACATTGCCCGACACTTCCAAGTGATATTGGTTCCAACCATTCGTGGAGAACACACGAATCCTGTCATTCGCAGCCATTCCAACCATCAAATCACGCCCCAAGTCACCACCCAGCGTGTTGTTCGGAGACGAATAACTTAACAACGGCACCGATCCCATTTCATACTGGTTGGCATACCGCGTCTCGAACTGCAAGGATGTCGCTGAGGCCTGGTTGGTCGAGTAGGCCTTGGTCATGCTAATCCCGTCAATCACCACCTCGCCCGAGAACTTTACGGCGGTCAACTGGCTTCCTGCAACACCATCACAGAAACCCAACGGAGTTGAATTGACCTTAACCATTTCCTCATTAACCGTCTGATTTGTAGAGACATACAAATCCCAATTGCGGTGCTGGTAATTCATGTGGACTGCAAAACCAGTCCAGCGATTGGTATCAAGTGTAACGGTTAAGTTTGTGAACCAAGTAGTTCCGTTATAGGCCTTTATGACCCCACCGGTGGTTACATAGAAAACACACACATTGTCGGACGTATTGGTTGGTTTGCCACCTGCATCGTCATAACCAGTTGGTTTCGTGTAGAATCTGAACCAAACATTGGAATTTCCAGCCGTCACATTCAGCTGGAGCATGGCAGCTGTCGTGCCATTGGTAAGTTTCAGAGCCTTGGAACCAAGCCCCGACATAATAGGGGTATTCGTAACTATTGCGCCGCCACTGGCTATATTCCAATTCGCATCACTGAAGGAACCAAGGCCTGATGCCTCAAAACCTTGATCATAAGGCAACGACACAGATGAAAATCCCTGCGATGGGAGTCCCGCCAGGATTCCCGCCAGTGCAACCATGATACCTAACGTATATTTCTTCATGGCATCCCCATTATCGCACTGAAGACATGATCCGTCAATAACCCAAATCAATTAACCGCGAAGGGCAACACCCTTATCACACGGGATACAGAATACCATTAACTCGAAAGACCGTCAAGCAATTGAAAAGATTTCCTGACGTGATGACGTGACCACCGCAAGTTTATCCGGCACCTTCGATCACCCGGACCAGTTCATCCTGTTTCCATTCAACCCTAACCCGGCTGCCATTCGGGTATACACAAACCCCCACCCCATGCTTCAACCCGTCACGAAATTCACCGATATACTCTTCTCCACCCGGGTACCGGTAGCGTCCCTGCCCGTGCCGCACGTTGTTCCGGAACTCCCCGACGTAGGTGCTCCCGTCCTGGTAGGTATACATGCCACGCCCATTCCGCTCATCGCGACGAAACTCCCCCTGGTAGACATCACCGTTCACGAACCGGAACACCCCGTTACCATGCCGGAGGCCATTGACAAAATCACCCGCATACCGGTTGCCGTTCCGGTACAACAGAACACCCTTCCCGTTGGGCATATCATGACGAAACTCGCCCAAGTAACGATCCCCGTTGGCCATCGTAAGGGTTCCACGCCCCTCGCGCATGTCCGCCTTGAAATCCCCGCTGTACCGGTCCCCCGTGGCATACACCATGGTGCCGACCCCGCACTTCATGTCGTTCTCAAAAGCACCCTCGTAACGATCCCCGTTGGCATGCGTATACACACCCCAGCCATGGAACAATCCATTCTTGAACGTACCACGATACCGGTCCCCGCTGGGAAACGTAACCACCGAGATGTCCCCCTCGGCAATACGGGGAGGAACCGGCACCGGCAGATTCAATTCCGCCATGGCCTGCTCAAAAACGTTGGTGGCCAGTTCAGGAATTCCGGCATCCGCCTGCCCGCCGGCCACAGCCGGCATGGATTCCGTTACGGCTATTCCGGCCAGGGGAACCACACCGGGATCGGCAACCAGGGGCTCCGGTGGCATTACAACAACCGACCCATCCTCCTGCCCGCCGGTATCGGCCTTCAAATCATTCAACCGCGCCACGGCCTCGTTCAGCAGGGTTTCCAGTTCCACCACCCTCCCCTGTAGGGCATCCAGCTTCCGATCATCCGTCTGCGTTGCTTCCGCCACCCACCGGCTGAAACGTTCGAGATCCGTCTTGAGCACCCGGTTCCGCCGGGCGATCTCGGCTTCCCGCGCCTCCACCACGGACTGGATTTCCCGGGCTTTTCCCGCCAGCGAATCGATCCGGTTCGAAACCCCCACCACCTCGTAGGCGGTCATGGCCGTCTGGGCCGCCATGGTGTCCACCATCTCAACCGCACGCCCCGAACGCGTCATGACATGTATGCTAACTGAAAGGAATAAGGCCAGCACCGTCAGGACCACGACACCGGCCACCGAGGTCACCCAGAACATGGCGCGCCGACTCCGTGCGCGATCCGCCTCCACATAACGCTGAACCACATCGAGGGTGGTCGCGGCATCCAGCGGCCGGGGCAGGGCATGCCCGTCCGGCGTATGGACCACATCCGACGCAGCGGGATGCGCGGAGTCACCGGACGTCCACGAAGCACGTGCTTTGGATCTGCCGGACGGATTTGCATGACGCCGGGACACCGTTATTCCCCCTTTGCATCCGCCACGCCGGCAACCGGCGGGAACATGAGCTTGGTAAGGGTCATGGACCCCTTGATCAGCCCCTTGTCCTTATCCGGAGTGACCACCAGCCGCTCCACCCGGAACAATCCCGGGGTGATACGAATCTCATGCAGGAACTGCAGCAGGGACTTGAGATCCGAATCAAACTGACTGATCTCGACCACATAGCGGTCCACACCATCCTCGCGGATGGATTCACGATGATCCATGGATGCCACATTCAAACCCGAACGCCGGGCCAGGTCGTCGATCTGCCCTTTCATGTCGTCCACCGCCACCTCGGTGGATGCCGCCGTCTCGATCAGGCCGGCCACATCGTTGAAAAGGCCTTTTACCGCAGGTTCCAGGGCAACCGCACTGAGGGACCATTCCAGGTTCTTCAACTCGCGGTCGGCCTCCTCGCACACCAGCCGGTACGTGCGGCGGGCCGGCTCGATCACGGCAAGATCCATGACCATGGCCAGCAGGAACAATCCGGCAATCCCCAATCCCGCGACCTCACGAATATTCAAGTTCTTGAATTTATCCAGCATAGCAAATCACTTTTGTATTTCCATGGCGGCCTGGACCTGGAAACGAAATCGCCCGCTTTCCTCGCGACGACTGGCGCCCGCTTCCACAGCCTGCTTGAACCACGGCGACTTCTCGATGGCATTCACCAGATCACGCACATCCTGGCGGGTAGCCGTGGTGCCGGCCAGGACCAGACGGCCATCCGCCACCTGGATATCGAGGGTATCCAGCCAGACACCGTCCGGCACCAGCGGATGCACTGCGGACAACATGTTGATGGCGGAAAATTCAGGATCGCGGCGGCGCTCGACGGACTGGACCAACCGCTTCATGTTGCCCACCCGTTCCACGACCGGGGCCAGTTCGGCATTCTGCAGGCGCAACCGGTCCAGGCGCTGCTGGGCCAGGGTCAGCTTCATCAATCCCCACAGACACCACACCCCGACCAGCGACACAACCAGCATGGCCAGCGCCGCCAGCCAGGAGGCACGGTTCACCAGGTTGCGCCGCAACCGCACGGAATCCGGCAACAGGTGCAGTTCCAGGGCATCCGGCGCCAATGCCATGCCAACCAGCCCGGTCAACGACACCCAACGGATGGCGTCACCGTCACGCGCCGGCTCCGCCGGCCAGCCGGTTACGCTTCGCTCACTGTCCACGATCTCCACCGGCAACCCGACGGCCGCACCCAGCGCCGGGGCCATATCCGGCACCCGCGCCCCCGCGCCCGTCAACACCAGCCGGACCGGCTCCACGCCCGGGCTTTCCGCCTGGCAGGTCTCCAACGATTGCCGCACCTCGCGGGCCAGCTTGTCAATGGCACGATCCTTATCATCCCGCACCTGGAGTGCCCCCACCGGAAGACTGCGTGTAAACAAAACATTCCCGCGGTCAAGGATCAGGCAGTCGGCATATCCCGCATCCAGGTCCACCACCACATCGGCGCCGGTCCGACCCGTACCCGCAGTCGCCGCATACCAGTTTAAAACACCTTCGGAACTCACCGAAACCCGGGCCGCCTCCAGGCCGGCCTCCTCCAGGATGAACAACCGTTCCCGGATATAACTCCGCTGGGCGATGGCCAGCAGCACCCGGCTGTATCCCTCGTGCGACCCCTCAAAGAACCGGTAATCGAAAACAATTTCATCCTTGGAATAGGGGGTCTGTTTCCCCACCTGTAATTCCAGCATGTCGGCAACTTCGTCCGGTTTGATCGACGGCAACTCCAGGCTCCGGATAATCACCGCCTGGCGTGGAATGCAGAGGATCACCGGGGACCGGATGAAACGCTGCTTCCGGATAACCCCGTCTATCAGCGGAGTCAGCTCGGCGCCCAGGGATTCAAAGGGTTCCACATGCAGACGGGTCACCGCCACACCACGGCGCGCCGGTCCCGCCTGGATCATCTTGATCCAGTCATTGCCGATCTCCACCAGGAGCACCGGCCGGTCCGCCCGTATTTCACCCACGCGCTGGATTCCCATGCTCGATTCCTTCACCAGGCTTCCCACGCAACCATCCGGTTCCGCCGGGCGTCATACACCCATTCAATCCCGGCCTGGGGCATTACCTGCCCGTTCCGCCAGGCACGCACCACACCCCGGAACACCTCCGACCGGATGGTCAGCTCACCCATCATCGCCATCAATACGGCCCGCTCTTCCGGAGACACAATCGTGAACTCCGCCAGCGCATCCGCAATCGCATTTGCTTCCAACACCTTGAAACTTCGCCCCGCCTGCCGGAACGCATCCACCTTCCGCACCAGACTGTCCCGGCTCTGGCGGGTGCCCGCACCCACCCGGTCCGCAAGACTGGCCAACACCACGGGTCCCGTCGTGTTGAGGTTGATCTTGCCGGAACCATGCACCGTCACCCAGGGATCAATCCGCGCCAATACAGCGGCATCGATGCCCGGAACATCCATCAAATCCGACACCGATTCACACCACATCGAACCATCCGGATCATAAGCCGACCGGGTCCGATCCGTCAACGGCGTAGAATCCGCGGGGGGAACCCGTCGCGCCATGATCGCCGCGGCAAGCGCAACCGGATCACCCGGAACACCCACCCGAAAGAACAGGGAGGCAAGCAGGGGTTCCGGAGCCCGGTTCACATTCACCCGCGACTCCTCGCCGATCACCCCGAGATTGGTTTCACCCCCACCCGTGTCCGTCATCCGCACATATTCAACCTGGAATACCCCGCCCGGAAGACTCCCCTTGAAGTGCTGCGGACTCCGGTTCCAGGCATCCTCAGCCCCGCCATCCCAGGCGTTGGTGCTCCCCTCCATGATCGCCACCATGGCCTGGGCAACCCCGGCCTGCGCCAGCGCCGACGCCTCAACCCGCACCCGCACCGCGCGCGCCAACTGGAGACCGGCCGAAACATGCCCCCCGATCGCCACCGCCAGGGCCGCCAGGAAGAAAAGTGACCATACCGCCAAAATCAATACACTGCCCCCGTGCCCGGGGGACCGGAGGGTGGATGATTCAGTTCGCACCTTTCACCACCTCCCGTGTCGGCGGCCCGTGCACCCGCAACACCATCACCCGCCGGATGTCAACCGCATCATCGGGCGCGTCGCCCGCCCGGCATTCGATTTCAACCGCCAGGGGCAGATTGGTTGCATCCAGCCAGTCCGACTGCCAGTCCGTGACCACCATCTGGCCGGAAGACATCCCCCGATAACGGAACCGGCAATCCTGCAAACCGGTCACCACCGGCTCCCCCATGCCCGAGCCGGGCTCCATCCCCCCGACCGCCCAGCCCACCCGTAACAGGACACCTCCCGGCCGGTCATATTGATACCGCACCGTACCGTCGATCCGCTTCGAACCCGATTCCGGACCAAACCGTACGGGAAACGTTACCTGGTCGGACATCCCCTTGAAACGGATCGTCGCACTTCGCCTCAGCCGCCCGAAATCCTGCTCCACCAGCTCCAATCCCGTCACCGTACCGCATTCGATTTCCAGGTAGGTACGGGCGGCATCAAACGACCGGATACCCCCCGCCAGACAGGCTCCGATCGCCGCCGTCACCACGGCCAGGATCAACGTGGTGATCAACAACTCGATCAGGGAAAATCCATGACCGGCACCGCGAGACCTCCGGAACGGCTGATTCCGGCTCCCGTTATGAGGGCTGGATCCCGACACCCGACATCGCTTGATTCCCCGCATCCTGCAGGCCCTCACTCCGTCCGTACCATATACGTGGTGATCGTATACCGGCTGTCAGGATCGCCCCGCCAGGCGCTCACTTCCACCTGGACCAGCGTGTTGGTTCCGCCATCCCCCGGTGCCCGGCGCACCGGTTCCACGAGACGTTCCCACTGGAAATCCTCAACCGGTCCCGCAACGGACCGCCCCCCATCACGCGAACCCACCGGTTCTCCCGCCGCCAGCGCAGTCTGCGTTTCCGACAGGATGTTGCGGACCAATACCGCGGCCCACAGGGATTGCCGTGACACCCGCAGGGCGGACAGCGAGGTTTCATAGGCACGCAACACCAGGACAATGCCCGTGGACAGTACCACCAGCGCCACCAGCACTTCCACCAGGGTGAACCCGGCACGGGTGCCGGATTCGGGTGGTCGCGATGCGGCATCAGTCATGCAGGCGTTCCGTGTCATATTGCAACTTGAATGCGGCCTGGGTCTTGTCTTCCTTGACCGCCTTGATCACATGCGTCAGGGCCTTGACGCAACTCTCGAAAAACACCTTCCCCTTTTCCGCCGTGGCCGGCGTGGGATCACCGCTCAACGCCTTGGGCCAGGCGGAAATCCAGTCATACGGACCCGCCGCTCCGCCGGCATAATCGTCGGGGATGGCCGGCTGGGCCGCCACCTCATGGCGTTCCATGTGGCAGAGTTCCGGAAAGAGGTGCAAGGCCAGGCTGGTTTCCACCTCGCCGCCATGTCCGTCAAAGGCCGTCTTCATCAGGCGCTTGTCATCGGGATTGGCGATCAGGGGGACATAATAGGTATACAACAGGTAGGACTTGCCGCGATCCATCACATCGTTGCGCAGGAAATTAAGCCAGGCGTTGTTCCCGCCGTGCCCGCTGGCCAGCAGAACCTTGCCGAACCCGTTGCGGCCCGCCTCATCGGCGATCTTCTCCACCAGGTCAACCAGCAGGCGGCCATCCAGCGTGATTGCGCCGCACTTGGTCTCCATGCTCTTTACATAGGTATAGAACAGCGGCGGCAACACCACGGCCGGCTCAAGCTCGGACGCCTTCTGACAGGTCCGGTACACCTTGAACGTATCATTACCCAGCGGCAGATGATCCGAGTGTGCCTCAATGCTACCCAGGGGCAGCACCGCCGGCAACCCGGCCCGCGCAGCATCCCGTAATGCGGTCGACGTCAAGTTCACCCATTCCATGGCAGGCTCCCCCTCAAAGGTTCAATCACACGGTCACACCACAACAAGCAGTACATTTCCCTGCCGGTTTAGACAAGTCGTTTCCTCACATCCATTCAAACTCAGGCGCATTCACCCACCCGTGGCCCGGTACCGGCGAACATGGACATCTTGAACCGTTACCAACCCTTTTCCGACCATGCCGTCCAGCACCGGCAGAAAGGCATCGATCCGGTCCGGCCGGTCCACAATTTCAATCACCACCGGCAGATCCTCCGACAAGCGCAGCACCTTGGCGGTGTGGATCCGGCTGTCCGCGCCATACCCCATCATGCCTCGCCAGGCCGTTGCCCCCGCCAATCCCATTTCCCGCGCCTTGAGAATAATCGCCTCATACAGCGGAGTTCCCTGCCACCGGACATCCTCCCCGACAATTATGCGCAGTTGTCGGCCCGCTCCTTCAATATTCATCGGCATTCTCCTATGCGATCATGGCCCGAACCGCCAGGCGGCCCAGCACAACCGCCCCGAGTCCCAGCCCGACATTTCCGGCAAGATTCAGGGCAACCCCCGCCAACTGGCCGTCATTGAGCAGCTCGATCGTTTCGTAACCCAGCGCGGAAAACGTCGTGAACGATCCCAGGAAACCGATCACCAGGAGGCTGCGGGCCTGTGGCCCCAATACGCCCTTGTCCTCGATCAATCCCATGGCCACACCGATTGCCAGGCATCCCAGCACATTCACGAACAACGTCCCCACCGGAAACGTCCCTGAGAACCAGCGGTGGGCAACCCCGGCCAGCGTATAACGGGCAATCGCCCCGCAACACCCGCCCAGACCGATCAATATCAACTTGGGCATCACATGCCTCCTTAATCCAATCCCGACGGACCGCCTGCTGTGCCCCCTACTATCATGTAGCGAAAATCGCAGATGGGACCATTTCTCAGGGTAAATGGAGTGACGGATTGTGGTGCTGAACGAGCCCTTGGTTCAGCATCCAGGTTTCGATCACATGACGGCGTACCTGATTATAGATATACCACCGCTCCATTTACTGACTGCCGACTATAGTTCTGGTCTGGTTCTCTATCCAGTCTTTTATCCCCTTTCTACGGTTGATGAGACCCCCGCTTCCCACCTTTCCCTCCCGGACGGCTGACCGCTGGACATGCCATTCAACCGCTTGCCTTAAACACCTTCATGACGCTTGACTCCATCCCAAAAGCCTTCTTTTATATCCCTTCACCAATTCAGGGGAGAACTCCATGCGTGCCACGCTTTCTTTCCGCAATGTCTACAACCGTCTCCTGTCCCGCGTCCCGTTCACCTACGGCATCCCCGTCCCGGAAGGTGCAGCCACCGGCCCCGGGGACATCGCCCTCCTCGATGCCAATGACCACCCGGTCCCGGTTGCCGTCCAGCCCATGGCCACCTGGCCCGATGGTTCCATCCGTTGGGCGCTCCTGGATTTTTGTGGAGACTTTAATCCCAACAAAACCGCCACCTGGCGCCTGGTTATCGGGGAATCCGTCACCACCCCGCCGCCTGCCCAACCCGTTCGCGTCAAACGCGACGGATCCACCCTGACCGTAACCAACGGTCCACTCACCGCCGTATTCAAACCCGGCCCCTTCTCCCTGTTCCATAGTTTACTTGCCGACGGCACGGAATGGATCAGGCCCGGTTCCCGGTGCGACCTCATCGCCGTCTCGCCTGCCGGGAAAATTCACCGGGCCAGCCTGGACCCGTCCCCCCGCCTGTCCGTTGAGGACGAGTCCCCCCTGCGCACCGTCATCCGCTGGGATGGCGGCCTGTTTGCCGGTGACGGCACCCGCCTGACGGAATACCGGATCAAGCTGAACCTCTACGCCGGCAATCCCTACATCCGGATCGAACATTCGATCATCAACCGGGAAACACCCGAACGCGGGGTGTGGCTGAAGGAATACCGCCTCGAACTTGACACAGCCATGGACCGGACCACCGAGAAGATTGTCCGCCAGAAAAACCACGGCACGGATTACCTCTCCCGACTGGTCACGCTCCGCCAGAACGTCACCCTGCTGGCCCCCACGGAGGGACAGGGCAAAGGGTTCGGCGATACCAAGGAGAATCCGGTCGGCAAATTCGGGACCGTCGGCAAGGTGGTGATCGAGGACGAAGGCGCGTTCCAGGAGGATGCCGGCGCCTTCCCCCACTTTCTGAAACCCGACGCCCCCCGGGTGGTCCTGGGTGGCGGCTACGCCGTCGTTTTCCCGTTTATCGGGGTTCGTGACGAAACGCGTTCGGCGGTCGCCTCCATCCTGCGCATGGCGCCCCAACACGCCAAGGCAATCGCGGCGGACGAGAACCGGATCAGTTTCGACCTCTGGCCGGCCGCCGCCGGAACCTGGCGGATATGCCGCGGCATGACCAAGACACACCATCTGGCCTTGAGCTGTTTCGGCCGGCGGCTCTCCGACGAAGCACTGGATGATGAAGCAGTCCGCCGGGAATGTTTCACCGGCTACGCCACGCATCTCAGCCCCACCGATCCTGTCACCGTCACCATCGACCCCGCCTATGTCCGCCAAACCCGCCAGGCGGAAGCCGATTGCCTGTTGCCCCACCGCCCCGATCTGTACCCGCGCCTGGAAGCCAAGCTCGCCGGCATCACCCTGCATGGCGATCCCCTCGCCTTCTCCGGCATCCTCGACTATGGCGAAAAGGTTTTGACCAACAACGAGGAGGACCAGGGGCACTCGTATGCCGTGGAGTATTACCGGAGCGGCAGCTACCTGAACTACTGCAAGCTGGTGGCCCAGATGCTTCACAACAGCACGGTCGATGTCGTCTGCTGGGATCCGGATCCGCTCCGCATGGGCGGCACCCCCTACCACACCAGCTATCACCAGGACGCCGTATGCGTCACCTCGCACACCTGGACCGAGGGTATGTTTGAATATGCCTACATCACCGGGGATCATGAAGCCTTCAAGGCCGCCGTGGGCATCTGCGACTGGATCCTCCGCTTCATGGAGGCGAAACCCGGCCTGGTCAAACAGGATGGACGCGAAATCGGATGGCCCATCATGGCCCTTGCCGCGGGTTACCAGGCCACCGGCGACCGGCGTTATCTTGACGGCGCCTTCCGTCTGGTCGATTTCTACCGTGAAAAGATCGCCGTACATGGCGAATTGGCCAACGAGGAACCCCCCGGCACGGACTACCACCTGTCCGGCTACGGGGAATATGCCGGTTTCGAAGCCATGCACAAGCTATGGAAAGTGACCGGCGACGAATCGTTGCGGATTTTTGCCTACGGGCTGATTGAGGATTCCATCCTTAACCGCGGGCATATCCAGTTCACCGGTCATGGCCGGTTCATGGACCTGTATGCGTTGTACGCCGCCTACGATCTCTCGAAGGATCCGAAATGGATTGAACTCGCCCGCAAGATGCTCCCCAGCGGTTCCAAATAACGAAATTTTCGTATTGAACGGGAGGC
>MHBQ01000078.1:6345-6675 GCA_001803315.1 Lentisphaerae bacterium RIFOXYC12_FULL_60_16 | reverse complement strand
CTTCCCGCTGAGCCCGGTCCGGATCCGTTCATGCACCGCCCGGCTATCGGAGCCTCCCACCAGGAAAATCGACGCACCACAGGTTACCTGGAGCCGCCGCGCAACCTCGGCAAAACCTTCCGGCGGCCAGTTCTTCGTGGCCCAACGCGAGGAACAGACCATCGCCACCCGCGGACGGTCCGGTGGCAGGTCCGGAACCGGGCAGGCAACCGGGAACACCGGCTCACCCGCCGGCAACCCGAGATACCGCACTACGTCGAGATTCTCCTCCACGGCATGCCGCTGCTTGTTGCGGGGACCGGCCACGGCATCATACAGCAGACGCGACCC
>MHBQ01000078.1:0-6326 GCA_001803315.1 Lentisphaerae bacterium RIFOXYC12_FULL_60_16 | reverse complement strand
CCGATCCGTCGGGCCGCCCGCGCCACCCGCGCAATCCAGGCGCTCTTGAGCAGGCCCTGCAAATCAACCGCCAGGTCATACGGGGTCTGGCGCAACTGCTTCACGAACCCCGCGATCGCGCGCAACCCGTCATGGCGCGGAAACGGAACCACGCGATCCACGTCGGTGAATTGCCGTACGAGGGAGACATACTCCGCGTTCACCACCCAGTGCACCTCGGCGCTTAAACCGGTCTTGAGCTGGTGCACGGCGGGCAGGGCATGAAACAGGTCGCCCAGGGAACTCAACTTGATGACCAGCAGTTTCATGCAATCCCTTCCCCGGCAGGCGAGGCCGTTTCGCTATCCGGCACCAATGTCTGCCTGATCAGGCGCGCAAGTGCAAGCCCGATTCCAGGCACTCCCGCCACCTCGTCCTCCGGCGCTTGGGCAAGCCGGCGCACGGAACCGAACCGTTCCAGCAGGCGGCGCTTGCGGTGCGGGCCGATCCCCGGGATGTCATCCAGCACCGATTCCCGGATCCGGCGGTTGCGCAACCGGCGATGATACGCCAGCGCAAAGCGGTGCGCTTCGTCCCGCAAACGGCGGATCACCCGCAACCCCGGCGAATCCAGGGCCAACTGGATCGGTTCGCCCGGATCCCGCCAATGGATGGCTTCCAGCTTCTTGGCCAGCCCGATCACCGGGAGCGATCCGTGTCCCAGCCGCTCCAGGGCGGCCCGGGCAGCCCGCAATTGCGTAATACCACCATCCACGATCACGAGGTCCGGCCACTCCCCTCCCTCCTCGTGAACCCGGCGGTACCGACGGGTGATCACTTCCGCGATCATGGCCGGATCATCACTGCCGGCAACCGTCCGAATCCTGAACCGGCGGTACCGGGCGGGCGCCGGCACCCCGTCCCGGGCGCTGACCATACTCGCGACGGAGAACGTTCCGGAAATCGTGGACACGTCGAAACATTCCATCCGGCGCGGGATGGTGGGTAGCCCCAACACCGCCTGGAGATCCTGCAATCCGTGTTCGGCATCCTGCCGCTTCATCTCCGGTTCCATCACCACGCGTGCCTTCTGGCGGATGATCTGCTCGAGGCTCAACAGGGTGTCACGCAAGGCCGCCGCCCGCTCAAAGTCATGCGTCGCCGCGACAGCCCGCATCCGGTCCCGCAGTTCCTTCAACACCTGTGGCCGGTCCCCGTGCAGGAAGGCACACGCCTCGTCAAAACGCTGCCGGTAGGCTTCCGGCGTCACCTTGCCGACGCAGGGGCCGGAACAGGTCCGGATAATGTCGTTCAAACAATGCCGGTAGGTGGAGGCATCCGGCTCCCGCGGCTCACAATGGCGGATGCCGTAATGGCGTTCGATAAAATCGAGGGTCACCCGTGCGGACGGAGACGACACGTAAGGCCCGAAATACACCGCTCCATCCTGGCGCGCCAGGCGGCAGAGCCGGAACTGCGGAAACGGCTCACGCGGGTCGGTCCGGAGCAGGACAAACCGCTTGTCGTCCTTGAACAGGATGTTGTAGCGCGGCTTGTATTCCTTGATCAGCCGCCCCTCGCTCAGCAACGCCTCCGCCTCATTGCGGACCGTGAAAAACTCGATATCACAGACGCTGTTGACCAGGCTCCGCAGTTTGGGGTCCCCCCGCCGGAGCGCCGTGTTCCGGAAATAGGATTGGAGGCGGCGCCGGATCGAGACCGCCTTGCCGACGTAGATGATCCGGCCCTGCCGGTCACGGAACAGGTAACACCCCGGCAGGTCCGGGGCATCCTTCAGCCGCTGGCGGATACGTTCGGGCAGGTTCATTCGTTAACCCGTTCGACCATTTTGCGCCCTGGAGTCCCGACCTGCGATTTCCTGCACCTTCGTTTTACCGATCGAACCGCACGATCACGAACCAGGACCCCTTTTGCAGTTTCACCCGCAGCAGGGCGCGGCCGGATTTGGCCGCCTCGTTGATCGCCTTGGCAAAATCCAGGGTGTTGCGGACCGGCCGTCGGTTCACGCCGAGGATCAGCATGCCCGGTTGAAGTTCGGCACGTGCCCCGACACCTTCCGGATCCACCTCCGTGATGATGACCCCCTCGTCGAAATCATACCCGAACCGCGCCGCCAGCTCGCTGGTCAGGTCCCGCACCTTCACCCCGAGCGGATCACCCGCGGTTTCCGGAGCAGCCTCGGCAACCGGCTCATCGCCCGGCAGGGTGCCGACGGTCAACTTCACCGGCACCCGCTGGTTGTCCCGGAACACGATCAGGTTGACCTCGGTTCCCGGCGGGATCATCGCCACCTCGTTGCGGAAGGTCGTATTGCTCCGCACGGCTTTCCCGTTCAGTTCAAGGATGATATCCCCGCTCTCCAATCCGGCCTTCTCCGCCGGCGAATCCTTGATCACATCCGCCACCAGCACGCCGCCGCCCTGTTCCAGGCCGAACGACTTGGCCATTTCCTCGTCGAGATCGCCCCGATTGAGCTGGATCCCCATGAACCCGCGGGTGACCGATCCCTTCTCGACCAGTTGTTTCTGGATGGCCTTGGCCATGTTGATCGGCACGGCAAACCCGATCCCCATATAACCGCCGTTGCCGCTGAGGATGGCCGTGTTGATGCCAATCACCTTGCCGTCGATGTTCAGCAGGGGACCGCCGGAATTGCCCGGGTTGATCGCCGCGTCGGTCTGGATGAAATCCTCGTATTCCGCGATGCCGATGTTGTTTCGGCCGGTCGCGCTCACCACGCCGACGGTCAGCGTTTCGGACAGGCCGAACGGGTTCCCGATCGCGATGACCCACTCGCCGATCTCCATCGCATCCGAGTCGCCCAGTTCGAGCACCGGCAGATTGTCGGCGTCGACCTTGATCACCGCCACCTCGGACTTCGGGTCCGACCCGATCCGCTTGGCGGTCAGCGTGCGCCCGTCGTTGAGTTTCACGGTGATCTTGTCGGCATCCCCCACCACATGGTTGTTGGTCAGGATATACCCGTCCTTGGTGACGATGAATCCGGACCCCTGCCCCTGCTGGCGGTATCGCCGCTGGGGCGCCGGCTGGCCGCGTCCATCCCTCCCCTCGAAGAACCGCTGGAAAAAATCGTCCCCGAAGAATCCGAACGGATCATTCATCGGGCCCATTCCGCCCGGACCGGTGGCGGTCACGGTCTTTTCAACCTGGATGAACACCACCGCTTTGACCGCCTTCTTGGCCACATCGCTGAAGGCCCGGCCGGTTTTCCGGACCATATCCGCCGATTCATCCGCCCGGACCATGCCCGCCGCCAGTATCAACGCAATTGCAAGGGTTCCTACCAAAGCCTGTCGTTTCATGACTCCATCCTCCACGATAACGTAATGGGAAGAACCTTACCGAAACCCCGGGCGCAATGCAAACCTGTACCCGGTCCGCTGGCGAAGCAGGGTTCCCAACGCGATCACCCGCTGATCCCGCCTGGCCGGTCAGGTGTCCGGGGACCCGTCACCGGTTTTCGGGATGATCTTCCCGCCGGTGATAACCTGCTGCGGCCGGGTCAGGAACCAGGCCGGCAAACTGCCGATCCAGGCCGGGAACGAACTGAAGACCAACCGGCGGGTTGACGAGGAACCCGGCTCGGTTATGAACTTGGCCACCAGCGCCGAAAGCAGGACGAATCCGACCCAGAGGTAGAATACCAGGCGCAAGTCCACCGCGAACCCGGCCGTTTGGAGATGGCTGATCATCCATCCTCCAAGCAACGGCATGGGAGCTCCCGCCAGTGTCACGACCACCCCGTATGCTGCAAAATGCACCGCTCGCGTCTCGGAACGGGTCAGCTTGTACAGCAAAGCCGTAAACGCCACGCCAATCAGCCCGGATCCAATCCCGGCAACACTGTTGGCCATGGGCATGAACCGGTAGGCCAGGTCCGCACGACCCGGCGGGATGAACATCCAGACCAGCCCCGTGGGCGCCAGGATCAACAGTCCCAGGATCACAAACGGCCGGGCTCCGAAACGATCCACCCAGCGCCCGGCAAAAGGAGAGACCAGCAGCATGGTCGCCGTGGAAATCGCGTTCAAACACCCCAGCCCGAAATAACTCATTCCGAGATCGCGGAGACAATAGGCGGAATAGAACGGGCCGGCAATCGAACTCATGGCCAGGATCGCATGTGCCACGGCCAGGATACACAACGGCCGGTTCCGCAATCCCTCACGCAGGACGCTGAAGAAATGCGGACGATGCGTCCGCTGCGGCAAGGGACAATCCGGCTGGGGAAGATTCAGGACAGCCGCCCCCAATCCGAACAGGGCCCCGAAAAAGAACAACGCCGTGAAGGCATACAAACCGTGACTCTGGATAAAATCAAGGAACCGGCCTTCCCCCACTGCGAACAAGGCCCCGATTATCCCGGCAAACAACGTGCAATTGCCGAAAAACCGGCCACGCCGCTGTTCGGGAATCAGGTCGCCAACCCAACTGCCGCGCGCATTGCCGACAAACTGCCCGGCCACGGTCACCAGGGCAATCACGCTCACCAGCAACCCGATACGCTGGACGGCCGACAGCCGATCCGCCAATACCGGCAGCGCGGCAATTCCACACCAGCACAGCGGGGTGATAAAGCTGAACCATACCGTCAACCGTTTGCGGCTCCACCCGCGTTCAATCAAGTAGGCACAGACGAACTGGACAACCACAAACAACGGCGGAATGCTGCTGAGCCATCCCAGGAGCAGGTTGTCCGCCCCCAGTTGCAGGGCAAAACCGATCAGGAACATGCCGCCGGTACTGGCCCCGAACACGGCATTCAACATCATCTGGGCATAGGTCAGACGAACGGCCCGCTGGACAAGCGCGTCAGATGGAACCGGGACCGTAATGGGGCTGGACGACATGCGCAGAACGCTATCGTGTTGCGGCTTGAAAACAAGCTCTATCGGCTTGTTGCGGCTTCGGTGCGTCGCTATACTCGCGGGCATTGTAAATGGTATAGGGAGCGAAAATAATCCATGACCAACGAAATATGCACACTGGAAATCAACAACATCTCCAACCGTGATCTGGCCAATTACCCGATGAGCTGTGGCGTTCCGTTTGCCTGTCGGGCCGTATCCGGGAAGGATGGCCTCTTCCTGACCGACGGAGACACCGGTTTTCCCGCGCAAGTTACTCCCACCCAGTACTGGCCGGATGGTTCACTGCGCTGGGCGGTGCTGGACTGGCAGATGCCGATCGCGCGTAATGCGAAAATGCAGGTCCGCGTAAGACGGGGCCAGGCCGCATCAACTCCGGCACAATCCCTGGTATTGCGCGAAAACACCGGCAGTTACACGGTCATCAACGGCGATACGGTGGTGCGTATCAGCAAAACCGCGTTCTCCCTGTTTGAAAGCTATACCGTGGCCGGCAGGGAAATGGTGGAACCCGGGTCCGATCTGCTGGCGGAAACCCCGGAAGGCAAACTGTTTTATGCCTCCCTCTGCCCTTCAATCACCAGCCGGATAGACCGCTCAGGCCCGGAAGTGATCATCCTGGAGATTTCCGGCCAACAGACCGCGGAGGATGGCGCCACCCTCCTGGATTTTCGCCTGCGCTACACCTTCCGGGCCGGCGATCCCTGCGTTCAGATCTCCCACAAGATGACCAACCGGCAGGATCCGGAAATGGGCATCCATCTGGCCAGGATCTGGATGGAGCTGCCCACCACCCTGGGAACACGTACCACCAAGTATGTACGCCAGATGACCCATGGTCTTAACTGGTGGCCCCGACCGGTTGAACTGAAGGAAAATGTAGAACTGCAATCCGGCAGCTTCACCAGCGCCATGACACAGTCCGTCTATGGCAATACGCAAAACGGGAAAATCGTGATCCGCGATATGGCCAGTTTCAAGGAGAAGCTGGCGGAATATCCCCACTACCTGCGCCCGGGCAATGCCCGCACGGACATGGCCGGCGGCTTGCGCGCCGCGTACCCCCATCTGGGCCTTACCGGCAACGGCGCGTCTGCCCTGGCCTGGTTTCCGCAGATGGAACTGCATTATCCCAAGGGAATTGCCGCAACCCGCAACCGGTTGCGATTTGATATCTGGCCTGCATGGAGCCAGCCCCTGCGCCTGAACCGTGGCATGAGCCGGGAACACGATCTGCGGCTGACTTTCCAGGCTGGAGAAAAGAGCTTTGCGCAGATGGAAGCCATCTTCCAGGATCACGAGGTGATCGGGTTCGGCATATTTGCCTGCGGTGACGCGCCGGTCAAAGTGGCCATGGATCCGGCCTATGCCAGAAGCTGCAAGGTGCTCGATCTGGATCGCTGGCTGTCCTATGACGAGGATCGCTACCTCACGGTT
>MHBQ01000077.1:2348-6868 GCA_001803315.1 Lentisphaerae bacterium RIFOXYC12_FULL_60_16 | reverse complement strand
AGGCAGGAAAGGGTTCCCGACAGGGCCAGGATGATGGCCATGACCGTCACCAGCGTGGTGTAATGGCGCCAGGTGAGCAGCAGCAACAGCGTCATAAGCAGGGCGGATGGGCCGGGCCGGCGGGCGTTGAAAAGGTGCAGGAGCCGGGAGAACAGCAGGGCGTGAAGCCCCATGATACCAAGGATCATCAGGGTCGCAGCAGCGGGATACCGGTAGAGCTGAACCATGAATGAGGTAAGGAATTCCAGCCAGCCGCCGGCATGGCGCGCATAGCGGCAGAGGTATATCGGGTCCAGTAGAAACGGGCGGATCCGGTTATGCGCCAGGGAGGGCGGATCGATCAGCCACCAGGCCGCGGCATAGGCCACACCCAGCGCCAGGATATACCCGGCATGCCGAAAGGTTGGTTTAAGACGCTCCACCCGTTCCTCCTAATCCGGGAATCCGCCCACTGGTGTGGATAAAGTCCTTACCATAGACACGCCGGGACTGTCATGTGAATCTTCACCGTGACCGGTTGCTGGAGAAGGACCGCTCATAGAGCGGTGCCACATGTGGGAGAATGGATATGTGCGAAGCAACTGGATCCGGAAACGGTCGCCATACCACGGGGAGGCCTGATATTATGTACGGCATGTTTCACCGAAGGGATAACGTCATGGGTCCCATGAGCCGGGAGGGCGCCGCACCGTCGGCGCCGATGGGTATCATCCGGCATAGCCGGGTTCTCCTGCTGGCTTTCCTGGTCATGGCGGGATCCTTGTTCGCCGGATCGGGAACCAATGAACCGGCGCCGGTCACCGAACCGGTCGAAACACAACCCATTGGATGGGGGACCCGTCTGCTCTGGTATGTCCCGAACCGCCTGGCGGATACCCTGGACATGGTGCGGGCGCGGGTGCGGGTGGGGCCGGGACTGGCCGCCGGGGTACGGGTCACGGATTATGGCGCCTTCTATGCCGGGCGGTATCACGCGGTGTATGCGGGATTGCCCGGGCCACGCCGGAATGCCTGGGTCCGGTCACCGCTGGGTTATGAGGAACTCCACGGCATCGTGCTGGCCGGGGTGGATGCCACGGATTCCACGCGGTATGGACCCGTGTATAGCCCGTCGGAATTGAATGCCGGTCTGCACCTGCTGATGGTGGGGGCGGATGTCGGCTTCGACCCCATTGAAATATGGGATTTCCTGGCCGGCTGGTTGATGCTCGACCCGCGGGGTGACGATTACCCGAGAGATTCCCGTCCGGTACGCGTTTCCAGGGGCGCCCTGGCCATCGGCACCGGTAACGGGGTGTTCCGGGTGGATTCCAAACCAGACCGGTTCGATTCCTGCGCTGACCGGTTGGACTATCTCCAGCACAATGTTTATCAACGGTTTGATGAACCCATCCGCCGGATCGACAGCCGGTTCGCCCTGCCGGACACCGATTGCCTGGAAGTGCCAAAATCCCAGGTGCGCATGGGCCTGTATTCCACCTGGATCACCGGAGCCGATGAGGAATTCGACATGCAGCCGATGCTGCAGATTGATGCCGAACTGCCCAACCTGGAGAACCGGCTGCGGATTTTTGTGGAGACACGGCTGGCCGACGATTTGCCGGGGCGCGATCTGACGGAACGTGCCGAGCGGGGCTTCTCCATCGGGGTCCGCCAATGGTGGAAACAGCAGAACATTTCCTGGGATGTCGGCGCGCGTGCCCGGGTGCCGCCGAAAGCCTACACCCGGCTTGCTTGGAAACCCCGCTATGCACTCGGGGACTGGATCGTATGCCCGGAACAGCGGTTTTTTTATGAGACGGATGAAGGGCTTGGCGAATTGACCATGCTAAGCCTGGCGCGCTGGCTGGGAGATTCCCGCGGGGGCATTTTCCAGAGTCGTTCGTCCGGTAAGTGGACCCGCCAACAAAATGAATGGGAATGGGAACAAAGCGTTGCGCTCGGATGGATCATTTCCCTGCTGGATGAGAATCGCCGTGGGGGCATGATCGGCCGCAACGATATGGCTGCATCCTGTGGTATCCGGTATGCGCTGTATGGTCGGGAGGGCGAGATTGACGCCCATCGACTGACCCTGGATTTCCGGGGCCCGTTATACGGACGGTGGATCCATTGGCAACTCGACCCCGGTGTCGAATGGCGGAATGACAATGATTTTGACATGTCTTTCCGCGTGAACCTGGGGATCGACCTGCTGTTTTCCGAGTCCATGCACTGAGCCCGGGACTCAGCGCGTGGAATTGGTCGATGGCACCCGGAAAAATTCTCCCGGACCCGGCCGGCCTCCACGCCCGGTCATTCCCGGGAGAATCGCCCGGACTGAGGTGTTGGAGACAATACGGTTCACATACGAAACGAAGGCCAGCGCATCCTGATCCGTATGTCCCATGCCCAGCGCCAGGTCACGGATGGACCGGTCCCGTTCATTTTCCAGCAGCGGGGCCAACACCACCAGGTTGCTGTGGACGGTTGACATGACCTGCCGGCGTTCGTCCCGCAGCATTCCCTCCTGCTGAAGCTGCTGACCCAGCGCCCAGGTATGATTCATGACTTCGACCATCCGCGTATATTCCTCGAATTCGGCATCGTCCATGCGCGACGTGTCCCGGCTCATGAAGAACTGCGATTTCTGTGCCCAGGCGTTCTGTACGGACTGCGCCCAGTTGCTGCGGGCCTGCTGGAAGGCCTGATAGCGTTCCGGGTTGTTGGTGCGCATGGTTTCCAACCACTCCACGCCGCGTTGCCGCGGCCGCTCCCGCGGGGGTGGCGGCGGTTCGTCGACCGTCAAGATGGGGGACGGGGGCAGTTCCCCTGCCGGGATCGGCGCCGGTGCCGCTACGGCAGGTTCCTTCGGTTGCAGCGGGGCGGGCAGGCTGATGGACTGGCTCAACGTGTGGCGCGCGGAACGCAAACCCTCAAGTTCCGATGCCAGCCGATCACGTTCATGCCGCAACCGGTCCGCCTGCATCCGGTAATGGGCGGCGGCGGCCAGGGATGCCGCCATGACCGCCATGCCGACCAGGATCCGCCACGATAGGTGTTTCATGACGAACTTCCGTACCGTATTGGAACCCATTTTGCAAGCACCACCGCCCTAGAACACCATCTCCGCGGTCAGCACCAGGTTGCGGCCGGGTTCATTGACACCGGACCCGTGGATCCGGTAATCCTCATCGGTGATGTTTTCAACCGCCATGGCCAGGGTGAGGTCCGGCGTGACGCGCCAGCCGGTGCGGGCATCGCAGACCGTATAGCCCGGCGTACCGCCGGGCGGAATACGGCTGGTGTCGGCCTGGTCAGAACTCGACAACCGGTCCGCATCGGCGGCCATCGTGGCCGCGAGTTCCGCCCAGCATCGACCGTTGTCCCAGCGGAGTCCCAGCCGGCCGGTCATTGGCATGGCGCGGTCCATCGGCTCGTTGACGGCCACCGGATCAGAGGTCGGGTAGGTCTCGACATCGCCTTCCATCCAACTGAACATGCCGAAACAGGACCAGGCGCCGGTCACCTGCCAGGCGGCATCCACCTCGACACCGTCCAGATTTCCGTCGCCGGCGTTCCGCTTGGTGACTTCGTTATTGCCGTCGATGATCTGTCCGGTCGGCACACGCACGATCAGGTCGCGGATATCGGTATGAAAAACGGCCAGTTGCGCCGACAGGCGGCGGGTTTGCACCTTGAGCCCTGCCTCGGTCGAGATGAATTGTTCCGGATCAAGCCCCGGCGCCGGGGTTTCGATCTCGAGGGTCCGGGCGGTATCAAGCCGGGTCAGGTCCGACAAGTTTGGCGCGCGAAATCCCTGGGCAACGCCGGCAAAGAGATGCACGGTCTGGTCCGGATCAAGCGCGTACAGCATCCGCGCGCTTCCCACCACGGAATCCCAGTCGTCGGCCAGGCTGGTCCGGTCGCCGGTCAGCGGGTCCTGGACGGCGTCGGCATCCGCGGCGGCGTGTTCGTAGCGGGTTCCGACCAGCAGGGTCGTCCGTTTGCCGGGGGATGCTTCATTCTGGACATACAGGCCGAGGGTCCGGTAGGTGGCGTCGTCGGCCACCGGTCCCTGGATGGCCGCCTGCTTCATGGATCCGTCCGGATTCAGGGTGTGGTTGAACGAATCCACCGTGTCGCCATAATACTCGGTGCCATAGACCCAGCGGCCGATGGGGCTTGGGCTCACGAAGGAAAGGAACGTCCCGAGGGTATCGACATCAACACCCTGTCGGTCAATCCGGCTGCGGGTCCGCAGCCGGTCCTGGATCTCGTCCTGTGAATGGAGGGAAAGGCCTCCGTGGATTTCCTCGATAACGGCGCCCGCATCAACATGGTGGACCTGCAGGTAGGTGAGCCGGCGTTGCTGGTCCAGGGTGCGCCGGAGTTCATCGCCCGGGGTGAGGCCCTTCCAGTCGATTCCATAGATGGTCTTATGGGTGCGCCATACGTCGTCCTGGTCAACGCCTTCGTGGGCCAGCACGAGGCGGGTGTCCGCCCCGGAAAAATATTCCAGTTTACCGTCCCAGCTCCAT
>MHBQ01000077.1:0-2259 GCA_001803315.1 Lentisphaerae bacterium RIFOXYC12_FULL_60_16 | reverse complement strand
CAGGTTGTCGGTCAATCGGCCGATGGATTCCGCCCGGGTTGACAAGGCCTGTTCGGCATCGGCATAACGAATGGTGAGGTGCCGGTCCCAGGTGCTGTCGGGGCGCAGGTCGCGGGCGCCGCGCGTGACCGCCTGGACGGTTCCGCCGACGGCATCGCTGCCGTACTGGACGGCGAACGGGCCGCGCACTGATTCGAGCCTGCTTACGCCCAGTGGATCCACGGTGTTCCAGTACTGGTTCGGGCCGTCGCGGAAGGTGGAATTGTTCAGCCGGACACCGTCGATCAGCATCAGGGTCCGGAATCCGGTGAAGCCGCGCAGGTAGGGGGAACCCTGTCCGTTGGAGGTTTTCTGGATCATGGTGCCGGGCTGGTTGGCAAGGGCCTGGGGAAGCGATCGCGCCGATTGGTCGAGCCGGATCTGGCGGCTGTCCAATACGTTGACGCTGGAAGGAGTTTGCCAGGTGACCCGTTCCTCGCGTGTGGCGGTGACCACGACCAGCGTGGGCGGTGGGGTGGTGTTGGTGGCGGCAGACGGGGCGGCAAACAGCAGGGGGGTTGCACACCCCATGAACATCATGAGGATCAGTCGGCGCATCAGGGTGGAATGCATGTTATGGTCGTCTCCTGTTGTGTGAGTTGATAAAACGGACGGAATGAAGCGCGGACGCTTTCCCGTCATGGCTTGAGGGCATACTCCAGGGTCAACACGGCATACGCGGTGACCAGTACGGGATTGTTTTCCCAGAAGGTATTGTCGGAATTTGCCCAGGATCCATCCGGGTGTTGCGAACGCACCAGGGCGTTGATGAGATCCTTCCGCCAGGGGATGTCATTCCCGTTGGCGTCCTTGAGCGAGCGGTCGCCCATCAGGTGCAGGGATTTTGCCAGGATGTTGTAATAGTAATACAGCCCCTTCAATCCCATGCCGGGATTTTCCTCAACCGACCAGTGGCGGGACGCCCACTCGACCGCGGAAAGCACCCGCGGGTCGCGGCGATCGACCTGGGCATAAATCATGGCCTCCAGTCCGGCATAGGTCATACTCCCGTATCCGCGGAGGGTTACGGCGCCGCTGGCATCCGCCGATGTTCCGCCCCGTTCGCCTCCGGACTCATAGCCGAACCCGCCATGATTGAGCGCATCACCGGCATCCCGGTTCTGCAGGGTGGCGATATACCGGGTGGCGGCCTCCCAGTCGATATCGACGGCTTTCGTCCGGGCCGGCCGCAAGTCTTCGACATCCTGGGTAACCCGCATGGCCATCATGGACCAGGCCGTATTGCTCAGGTCGGGCCGGTTGCGGGGGTTCGCGTTCGGGCGTTCATACCCGAAGCCGCCGGCACCCGCCGAATCGCCCTGCAACTGGCTGCCGGCCATGTATTCGCGGGCCTTGAGTATGATGGGGGCAAACCGGACGCGGTCGAAATGGTACAGGGCGGTCATGCAAATGGCCGTGTTGTAGGTGGCTAATCCGCCGCTGCCGCGCCCGCTCGTGGCCGGCTGGTAGATGCCGCCGTCCTCCTGGGCAAAACCCGCAACAAACGTTGCTGCCTTTTCACACAAACCGGCGCGGTTCGACACGTCACTGCCGGCAACCGCCCACAATCCCAACGCGGTCAGGGCGGGGAATTTTTCATCCGACCATGCCCCGTTGGCCTTCTGCTGGGTTCCCAACCACTGGAGCCCCTTTTCGATGGCTGCCTGTGCCGGGATACGCCAGGCATCCGTTGCCGGCGAGGGGTTTGCCGATTCTGCGGCACCCACCCGTCCCCCGGCCAGCCAACCGGTTGTCAACAGGGTGATCAGCAGGATGTTGCCGCTGGTTGTCGTGGTTTGTTTTGTCATGGACGGTCCCTCGCAATCTAATGTTCTTTAACTGGTAAACGTTGTTTAAGGCAGAAAGGTTCACTATTAAATCGATCCATCTCGTGCAAACACCACAACGCAGAGATGATGCCCCTCCCAGATGCCCGTCTGGACATTGCCGTCGGGATGGAGTAACTGTTTCATCACATGACAAAGCCTTTTGAATGCCCGTCTCCTGGTTTCGCGGATGATCCCGATGTCGCGCTCATGCAGGACGTTGTGGCGGGGTCCGAAACCTCCTTTGCCGCCTTGATCCAACGCTACCAGGGCGAGCTACTGAACTTTTTCATCCGCATGGGCGCTTATATGGATGGAGACGATCTGGTACAGGAAACCTTCCTGAGGGTGTACCGGTATCGGGACCGGTACCGTCCCAGGGCCCGGTTCCGGA
>MHBQ01000076.1:1566-6784 GCA_001803315.1 Lentisphaerae bacterium RIFOXYC12_FULL_60_16 | reverse complement strand
TGATCCGGATTGATCTTGGAAGCGTGGATGAACGGGTCGTCAAGGCGGAGAACCTGGGGCCCCTGCTGGAAGGAAAAAATTTCGATTCACGGGGCGCGTTGGATGTTGCGCCGGATGGGCGGGTTTATGCCCTGGTTCGCCGGGATAACCAGACGGGTTTTGGTGGTGGATTCCTGCATCACCTGGTCCGGTATGATCCGGCGATCGGGCGTGCCGAGAACCTTGGGGTGCTGGCCATACGGAATCCTGACTTCTTTCACGGGTTATCCCTTGATGCAAAAGGTGCGGTGGATCCGGCAACCGGCGTGAAACATCCCTGGACCCATGGGTATCACCGCTTGCCGGACGGCACCCTGACCCCGATGCATAATCACATGGCGATGATTGTTGGGCGTGACGGCAAGACCCTGTATGCCACGATCCTGTATCCGTTCACCCTGTTGAAAATTGATCTCAACCCATAAGAGGGACGTAATGCCTGCGAAACCCGGATGGAAATGGAATGCGCATGATGTGGAGATCCTGCGGACCCTGGCGCACCGGAAACGGGAACTGGCCGGGCACCCGGTCAATACCGAGCGTCGGGAATCGTGGCTGGCCCTGCATGGTCTGAAGCCGGTCCGCCCGATGATCCTGGCGGAATGGGGTGGCGTGCGGGATCCCCTGAAGCCATGCAATCCGGAGCTGCAATGTGTCGAGGAATGGGCCCGGAACCTGGAGTCCGGCCTGCGTACGGAACAGTGGGTGTTTGATACGTTGCAGGACGACCATGTCATTGAACCCTGGATCGGGTCTTCCTGGTTTGTCGAATGCAGCGACTATGGAGTGAAGGCGGACGTGCATGAAGGGGACAACGCCGGGCATCTTGGCGCCCGCCGGTGGGATCCGCCCCTGCGCAATCTTCGGGAGGATTTTGCGAAGCTGCAACCGCGCACATTTTCGGTTGACCGGGAACGTACCGAAGCCTGGAAACGGCACCTGGAGCAGGTGTTTGACGGTATTCTCCCGGTCTGCCGACGCGGGGGATACTGGTGGACGCTGGGCATGACCATTGAAGTCATCTTCCTGATTGGGCTGGAACCGTTGATGTTGTACATGTATGACGATCCGGAAGGTCTGCACCGGTTGATGGCGTTCATGCGGGATGAATACCTGCGCTACATTGACTGGCTGGAACGGGAAGGGTTGCTCAATCTGAACCAGGCAAACGACTATACCGGGTCGGGTACGCTCGGGTATGTGCCGGACCTTCCGGCTGCGGATTGGAAGCCGGGCATGCCGGCCCGGGCGAGGGACCAGTGGGTGTTGCTGGAAAGCCAGGAAACGGTCGGAGTGGGGCCGGAGCTGTTTGAGGAGTTCATCTTCCAGTATCAGCAACCGATTGCCGAACGTTTCGGCCTGCTGTATTACGGCTGTTGCGAACCGATCAACACCCGCTGGGAGGTGGTACGGCGCTTTTCCAACCTGCGGGCCGTATCGGTGGCGCCGTTGTGCGACCAGCGGTTCATGGCCGAAGCCATGGACAACCGGTATGTGTTTTCGCGCAAGCCGAATCCGACCCTGATCAGCACCGGTCGGTTTGATGAAGGATTGATCCGGCAGGATTTGCAGACAACGATTAAGATTTGCCGGGACCATGGGTGTCCCCTGGAAGTCATCATGAAGGATGTGCATACACTTAATAATGAACCTGACCGGCTGGCCCGATGGGTGGCCCTGGCGCGCGATTGCCTGGCAACACGGGCCGTATAAGGGGCTGGTTTGCCGGTGGTGGAGGTGGAGGACTGATGAAACCAGTGCTGATTATCGGGACGGGTGGTATTGGGAAACGGCATATCCGGGGATTTCTCAAGACCGGACGGACCGAGTTGCATGTGGTGGAACCGGACGCGGTCAAGCGCGAGGAAGTGTTGTCCGCCTATCCGGTGAAGGCTGGGTTTGCCGATATCCGCGAAACCGATCTGGCGCGTTATGCGGCGGCGGTCATCGGTGCGCCGGCGCATGTGCATATTCCGCTGGGCCAGGCCTGCGCGGATGCCGGGTTGCCGTTCCTGCTTGAGAAGCCGCTGGCGGTGACGCTCGATGGTGTGGATCGCCTGGTCGAGACGGTGCGCCGTCGGAAATTGGTGGTTCGGGTGGCTTATGTGCGGCGGGCCGGCCGCGAGACGATTGAACTGCACCGGCAATTGAAAGCGGGCCGTATCGGTGAGGTCAAGACCTGCTGGATCAATGCGTCGCAGGAATTTCCGAAATACCGCCCGGATTACCAGAAAACCTACTATGCAAAGAAGGCCATGGGTGGCGGCGCCATCCTCGATGCCGCCAGCCACATGATCGATCTGCTGATCTGGGTTCTGGGTGATGTGTCGGAAGTTACGGCCATGTATGACCGATTGGTGTTGCAGGGTGTCGAGGCTGAGGACACGGCCGTGATCAGTCTTCGTTTCCGGAGTGGTGCGATTGCCCAGATCAACATGAACCAGTTCCAGAAGCCCAATGAATCCATCATCAATTTTGCCGGGTTGAAGGGAAACCTCGCGCTGGAATTCTCGAAACTCAAGTTTGCGGATAACGATTCCGGCCAGTGGGAGATTACCGATTACATGGCGGGGTTGGACCCGATGGCGGCCCACGAAGCGCGATTTGCCCTGCAGGCCGCCATGTTCCTGGACGCGGTCGAGGGGAAGCCCTGTCACCTGACAACCCTGGATGAGGCCCGCGCCAACCTGCGGGTGGCATTGGCAGCGAAGGAATCCTATGAAACCAAGCGGATTATCTCGCTGATGTAGCCTGCCACGTGCGAATCGCGCGCATCACGTCGGGATAGAACGGGCGTGGAAAGGCGACCGGGGTGCTATGGTATTGCGATGGGGAGGTTGACTCCGGGTTTTTGTGCGCGAACGAAGAAAACCTTCCGGCAGCCTGCCTTGCCGAGGGCTGAGGTGACAGGGCCCAGGTCCCTGGTCGGAAGCGACGGCGGGATGGTTACCTCCACTTCGGTCTCCGATGAAACCCCCATCCGGCGCAGGCGTGACGTCAGGTCGTTAACGGCCAGGCGATGGCCTTCCAGTTCAACGGTCCGGGCGTCAATCAGCGTCAGGTCCAGGGAGCCGGGTTGACCCATCGAGACACAGCCGGCTGCCAGACAGGCAGCGATCAGGCATGCGATGGCAAGCCGGACGAAAAGGCCCGCGCCTCCTGTTGGTACCGGGGCGAGTCGTGAAACCGTCTGGTTCATGGGAGGGGGGCCTTTGAAGGCGGTAATTCGACTTTGCGGGCAACCCGGATCACTTCCTCGACGGTCGTGATACCGTCCAGTACCCGGCTCCACCCGTCCTTCCGGAGCGTGATCAAGCCGTCGGCAATGGCCTGATGGCGAATCTCGTTGGATGGACGCTTATGGACGACCATGTCCCGCAGCTGATCGTTCATGACCATGATTTCGAACAGGGCCATGCGGCCCCGGTAGCCGGTGAAGTTGCAATGGGGACACCCGCGTCCCTTGAGGAATGGGATATCCTGTTTACGGTCGGGATGCGCCTCGGCCATCTCGGCGAGGATGGTTTCGTCCACGGTGACGGGTTCCCCGCAGGATGCGCAGATTTTCCGGACCAGGCGCTGGGCAATGACCCCCTCCAGGCAGGAGGCAATCAGGTAGGGTTCCACTTCCATGTCGGCCAACCGGGTGATCGCGCTGGGGGCATCGTTGGTGTGCAAGGTGCTGAAGACCAGGTGGCCGGTCAGCGAGGACCGGACGGCGATGTCGGCGGTTTCCATGTCCCGGATTTCACCGACCAGGATGATGTCGGGGTTGTGCCGGAGGATGGATCGCAGGATGGAGGCGAAGGTGAGGCCGATGGGAGCGTTGACCTGGATCTGGGAGATGCCGGTCATTTGGTATTCGATCGGATCCTCGACGGTGATGATCTTGACTTCCTCGGTTGAGATGCTGTTCAGCAGGGCATAGAGCGTGGTGGTCTTGCCGGATCCGGTCGGGCCGGTCAGCAGGATCACCCCGTGAGGCAGGGACGACAGGTAGCGGATCGGCATCATCTGGGTCGAGGCAAGCCCGAGATGTTCCAGGTCGATGAACATGGTTTTGCGGTTGAGGATACGCAAGTCCGTGGTCTCGCCGAACGGTGTGGGCAGTATCGAAACCCGCAGATCGAATTCGTCGTTGCCGTTGCGGATCTTGATGCGGCCGTCATGCGGCTTGCGTTTTTCGGCGATGTTCAATTCGGCCATGATCTTGATGCAGGAGGCGATGGACTTGCTGAGGCGGGCCACGCTCGGGGGAACCGGGATGACCTGGAGCAGGCCGTCGATCCGGTAGCGGACGCGGAGCGCGTTTTCGAACGGCTCGATATGGACGTCCGTGGCGCCCATATCGATGGCTTCCGCCAGGATCTGGTTGACGAACTTGACGATTCCGGCATCGGCCGAGGTGTCGGAAACGTCGGTGCCGGAAACTTCCAGTTCGGCGGGGCCGGAGGCTTCCACCAAGGTATCGATGGTATCGGCGCCAAGCCCGTAGAAGTGTTTGATGGACTTGGTGATGTCGTCCCGGGTGCAGAGGACCCAATCCACGGCAAGATTCAGGAGCATGCGCAGGGAGTCGGCCACGGCCAGGGTGGGGACCTCCGACGTGGCCAGGGTTATGGTTCCACCCGTGATGGTCAGCGGCATGATCTGGTAGCGAAGGGCAACGCGGGCGGGGACCCGGATGACGGCTTCGGGTTGGATCTTGACTTCGCCGACGGGGCGGAAGGGAAATCCCGACACCCGGGCGAGGGTGGCCAGCACCTCGGATTCGGGAAGGATGCCTTCCTTGACCAGGAGCCGGTCAAAGGATCCGCCGGTGAGCGCGCGGCGGGCGTTGAGTTCTTCCATTTTGGGACGTGTCAGCCGCTGGTCGCGGATGAGGAGCTGGGCCATTTCCATCATCAACTGCTCGGAGAAGAGGCGGCGTTCGGCAGGGCGTGATTCGGTATCAGGGGGCGGCATGTTTACCTCCGGTGAACGGTACGGGTTCCCGCAGGGGCAGGATGACCGGGGTGTTATCGGCCTGGTGGATCTGCAATGCAGCCCCGTCAATGGATTTGAGTGTGAAACCCTGAATGGTGTCGCCGATCCGGTAGAAGGCGGTGCGCTGGGTCTTGGAATCCTCGATCCATGCGAGGATTTCCCCGTCGGGGCGTTGAAACAACCCGCGATAGGT
>MHBQ01000076.1:0-1276 GCA_001803315.1 Lentisphaerae bacterium RIFOXYC12_FULL_60_16 | reverse complement strand
CTGGTGAAGCGATGCCGGGGGTGATGTCCAAAGGTGCCCGTTCGCGCCAGATCCACCAGCTGCATACCAGCAGGAGTGCCAGTACCGAGCCTGCGAGAACGGCGCGGGCATTTGCCTGCATCAACCATTTGCCGAATGTGTCCATCGTGAGGTTGTCTTTGCTAATGTCCAATGGGGCTGAAGAACCGGGGCCCGGTCTGGCGTTCCGGTTGCAGTTCGGCCGGGTCTTTCATGAATACCAGGGTGCTGACCACGCCCTTGACATTGATCTGTCCGTCGGGCGCATCGTCGGGTACTTCGATGCGGAGCCTGCGCACGCAGAACGGATGGGAGGATTCGAGTATTTCGTGGAAGAACGCCATGACATTCGCGAGGTCGCCGCGGAATTCAAAATCGAGGGGATATTCCTCCAGGTAGGCTTCATCCGAGGGTGGGGTCCGGTGGGTGACGGGCGCCAGCGGTTCCGCCCGGGTGAAACTCACGGCTTTTATGGCGAAGAGGAGCTCGATGAAATTCTCCAGGGAACGCAACTGGAGCATCAACTGGCGGGCATCCTCCGTGCTGTTGACCGATGCATCCATCCCGAATTCGCGGGGCAGGATGATCCCCAGCGCACGGGACTTGCGGTGCAGGCGCTGGGACGCCTCAAGCACCGCCACCTTGAAATCGATATGACCGACGGAGGCGTTGACGGATGTTTCATGCTGTGGAACGCCGGCAACCCGGGAGGCCGCGTTGGTCCATTCACTGTACAACAGGCGGTTCAAGGCGTGTTCAGCATTGAGCCCCTGCTGGAGGGCGGTTTCGTCCAACAGGTAGTTCCGGGCCGCCAGTTGGGTGCGCATCTGGTCGATATCGCGTTCGGTGCGCCGCCGGTCGGCGTTGAGCGGCAACAACAGCGCAAAAGCCAGGCTGAAAATGATCAATCCTGCCAGGACGATGACCGCCAGCACCTGTTGACGTTCCGACCAGGACTTGAGCTGGAAACGGGAGGCGATCATCGGAGCTTCACCTCCAGTACAAAGCGTTGAACGCCGGGCCGCAAGGCCGGCCGGGTTGCTTCCGGCGGAAGTACGACCCGGTCGTCACCCAGCAGGTCGGCGGATTCGACAAAATCAAGGGTCTTGAGGCTGACGATGAGGTTACGAACCGTTGAGAAATCAAGCCGGCGGGTGTATCCTTCGATGATAAGGGTCTGGACCATGCTGGGAATGCCATCCGATGCGGCTGGCCGGAGCGGGTTTACATCGGGTTCGTCCGGATTTTTCCTGCGGCG
>MHBQ01000075.1:284-8355 GCA_001803315.1 Lentisphaerae bacterium RIFOXYC12_FULL_60_16 | reverse complement strand
GCTGGGCGTCGACCAGCGTTGGATGAATGGGTAGAGATAGATGGCCGGGTCAATCCGCAAAATGAGCACACCCAGCGGGCGGTTCGCGTCCGCCTCGTCGAAAATGGGTATCAACACGTCCAGACGGACGCGCAGGTCGTGCGTATCGCGGTAAAAGTCGAGAAGGGTTATCTGACCCGTCCGCAAAACTTCGGATGCTGCCCGCACCGTATTGGAGTGGGCTGGGTTCAGCTCAGCGGGGATCGACAGACGGGTGACACTTTGAGCATCCATCAACCGAACCTGGTCATAGTCATCGTGGTTCGAGTACTTGCCCAGCCAGTCAAAAAGCTGGTGCTGGGCGTCCGCGTCCTCCGGCTTTTCCAAAAAGCGCCGCACCAAGATGGAGAATGGCGGGTTGTTGAAAAAGATGGCCGCGTCATCCACACGATCCTTGCGTCACTGCACCAGTTCGCCGACCTTCAAGTCCGCAATGGCGGAGAGCTGGTGTTCCGCCTCGGTGCGGAATCGCTTCTCGTAATGCCGGTAGATGATGTAGCCGGCAGCGATGATACCCATCGCCAGGAAGATGAAGATCAGCAGGAGGGCAAAGCCGGTTCTGGAATCGGCTCCGCGGGGTCCGTCCAGCCACCCGGCCTCCCGGCCCGCCAGGATCAGAAGGGCCAGGCCCAGCATCGTGAAGGCCAGGATCGTGGTCAACGCCGGCGGGATATACGCGCCGCCGTAGAGAAGCGGTGTGCCATAGAGGTAGGCCAGCAGGAAGATAAAGCAGGTTCCCAGAAGTACGACCGCAGCGCCCAACGCCAGAGTGGCGCGCCCACGCCGGATCGCCGACCGCGAAAGCGAGGCCAGGAACGACAGGCCGGCGAACAGGAAGACGAGGGCGGTCACGGGTGACATGTGTCCCCGTGGGGATCCCTGAAACGTTCCGGTGATGTTCAGACCGATGTGCTCACCCGACCATTGAATGTC
This sequence comes from Lentisphaerae bacterium RIFOXYC12_FULL_60_16, assembly GCA_001803315.1. Classification (GTDB taxonomy): domain Bacteria; phylum Verrucomicrobiota; class Kiritimatiellia; order UBA8416; family YA12-FULL-60-10; genus YA12-FULL-60-10. Next base: position 7,383 of record MHBQ01000075.1, on the reverse strand, counting down.
CAGATAGCTCAGCATGAACACCCCGAGGGAAACCAGTATCCCCAGAAACCCCGCCATGACGCTGAATCGAAAGGCACGCCCGCTGAGCGGTGTCCGTGCGCGCAGCGAGACGGCAACGCCATTCAAAAGAAAGAGAACCGCCGTACTCGGAGCCATTGGAATCAGGTCCGCCCCGAAACTGGTCAGTAGCGGCCATCCCAGAACCCAGCCCAGCAGCGCAAGCAAACCGAAGGCCGCCGTGCCGATGCCTGCGGCCAGCAGGACGGAAATCAGGGGCGAACCGAGCACGGTGCGGCGCTCGGTTGCCTTGACCGGTTTGTCTTCTGTCTTCATGCCGCTTGATCTGACCCCCGGTCAGGTGTTGCTTCTCCGTCATCGCGCGACTGGCAGGGCCTGACAACCCGTCTCCCGATCATACTTAGTGCCATTCCGTTTAGAGCGTGTGCATGAACTGGAAGATCCGGTCGTTACAACCGGGCAGTCCTTCATGGCCGAAGTCGGGGTATTCCACCAGGAATTTTTTTGCCCGGATCTTGTTGTAGGCGGCAAACTGGGTGGAGGGCGGGCAGATGGTGTCCATGTAGCCGACCGTCATCATGGTATGTGCCTTGATCCGCGCCGCCAGGTGTTGCACATCGATGTATCCGAGCGTGGTGAAGATTTCCGCCTCCCGCTTGTGCAGGGGATCGAACAGGCGAAAATACTGGCGCAGTTCCTCGTAGGCTTCCTTGGCCAGGTCCATTTTCCAGACCCGCTGGTAGTCGCTCAGGAAGGGGAAGACCGGTGCGGCCAGCTTGATGCGGGGTTCGAGCGCCACGCAGGCGAGGGTCAGTCCGCCGCCCTGGCTGCCACCGGTGGCGCCGACACGGGCGGGGTCCACGTCCGGCATGGCCATCACGATGCGGGCCAGCTGGGCGGTATCGAGGAATATCTGGCGGAAGAGGAGCTTGTCGGGATCGTCGTCGATGCCGCGGATGATATGGCCGCGCAGGGTGTTGCCCGCCACGCTGCCGACATCGTCGGATTGTCCGCCCTGGCCGCGGCAATCCAGCGCGGCCACGGTGTAACCGAGTGCGACGTAGCCGAGTTTATCGGTCCATTCGCCGGCGTTGCCGGAATAGCCGTGGAACATCACGACGGCGGGATGTTTGCCGCGCGGGTGCCGCGGGCGCAGGAGCTTGGCGTGGATGCGCGCGCCGCCGACGCCGGTGAAGAAAAGGTCCTGGCAGTCCGCCGCAGGGGTCTGGAAGGTGGCGGGGGTGAGCGTGATCTGGGAATCGGTCCGGTCCAGTTCCGCGAGTGCGCGTTTCCAGTAGGCGTCGAAGTCCTTGGGACGGGGATTGGTGCCCTTGTATTTTACGAGTTGTTCCTTGGGCATGTCAAATAGCAGGGGCATATCAGTCTCCTTCGTTGGTTTATAGTTTTCCGGTCAACAGTTGATGACGAACCTTCTGGCGCCAGGCGGCATGTTTCGGGAAGTCGGCAAAGGTTCGAATGGGGCGCAGGAGCGGATGGTTCCGGTCCACGTTGCGGGCCTGGAGCAGTTGGTAATCCTGCATGCTTTCGCCGAACAGTTCCCAGCGCATGGAGTCGATCGGCCCCTCGGGGCCGGGATAGACGCAGAAGGTATCCCCGTAAGCCCAGCCGCGGTCCCAGAAGAGACCGTCCTGGACGGTGAAGGGGTCGATCAGGTTGCGGGTTTGGGACTGGTACCAGTAGTTGTAGCCCCAGTGGAGGAAACCCTTGAACGGCCACCGGTAGAACAGGAACCCGTGCATGGCGATCTTGGCCAGGGGGGTATCCATCAGGCGGTTGAGGTAGGGGCCCCGCGGGCCGCAACAGTAGTAGCACCAGGAGGGGATGCCGGCCTTGTGGAAGTCCAGGGCTGACTGGATGCTCGGGACCGGCATGTCAGTCAGGCCTTGTTTGGCGAACGCGATGTCCGTCAGGGCATCCATCACCTTCATCCAGGGGGCGACTTCCCTGAGCATCTGCCGGGCCTTGCGGTAGTTGACGAGGTGTTCCTCCCCATGCGGTTCATCCGAGAGGTGGAACAGCGTCCGGTGCAGGAATCCTTCCCGTCTAAGGAAATTGCGCAGTTCCGGCAGGAACTGCGAGAGGAAAGCACGGTAAACGGGCGAGGTGGCGCCGGTGGAGGGGGCCCATAGGCGGCGTTCCCCGCGCCCCTGTCCCTCGTAGATGCGGATGGCGTGTTTCACGCCCCACTGGGTGAACAGGTGGTTCCATTCGAAATGGTCGACCCCGCACCGGTCTGCCAGACGCATGTAGCGGCGGACGTCGCGCCAGTCGAAGGCGTACCGGTTGCGGCCGGTCCGGCTGACGTGCAGCAGTTGGGTGGGGCGCTTGACTCCGTCGGTGGGCGGTGTGAAGCAGGGCACCAGCACCCCGGACTGGCCGTGGGATACGACGTTGTGGAAATAGGGTTCGGCGATGGCCCAGAAACGCTGGTCGAACCAATCGGTCTTGTACCAGTCCATCAGCGAGTCGGCGTAGAACCACTGGACGATGGGGAAATTGCGCCGCTTGGGGAGTGCCAGATCGTGGATACGGACCGTGATGCGGTGGCGCTGGGGGCGTCCGCGTTCGGGCGTGAGGATGACCGTGACGGCATGGGTGCCCGGTTTCGTGTTACGCGATGGCCGGATGGTAATCCAGAACGCGTGGGTTTCATCGCGTCCCAGCAGGACGGTTGACTCGTCGAACAGGGGGTCCGGCACGTAGCCCGGGATTTGTCCCACCCCGTCCAGGTCGGCCGGGTTGCCGGGTCCCTGCATGTTGTGGTGGAGCATGGGCACATAGCCGACGCGGCGGACGCGCACGGCCCACCCGTCCGGGCCTTCCGTGGTGGCCGTGACGCGAAGCTTGTCCTCATCCGTATGCAGGCCGACCTGGAAGCTGGACGATTCGTTCAGCGCGGATTCCAGGTGTACCGGAGCCGCATGACGGGGTGTGGGGGTGGACGGAAAGAGGCGGGTGAACGATGTCAGGGGCCAGGATTGCAGGCTCATGGTGAACTCCTCTTGGATGAATGATTCATGTTTTGGGTGGAAATGGCGGCCGGCAGGGGGACGGGAGGGGGTTCATCCGGAGGATGCCAATGCCTTGCGGACGGCATCGATTACCTGTTGAATGCGAAAGGGCTTCTTGATGTAGGCCACGCAGCCGGTGGCGAAACTCTGTTCGGCGATGGCATCCGCCGCATAGGCGGAAATCACGATCATCGGCATGGCCGGATGGCTTTCGTGGGCCAAGCGCATCAGTTGCATGCCATCCACCGGCGCCATGCGCAGGTCGGTGATCAGCAGGTCGAAGGATTCAGACTGCACCAGGCGGGCGGCCTCGTCGCTTTTCTGGATGGCCACGATGGTATGTCCTTCGCCCTTGAGCAGGATGCCCATGGAACGTAGGACCGTCTCCTCGTCGTCAACTAACAGGATGCGTGCCATACGCGTAATCCTAGAAGAAGCCTGCGTCGGGAACAAGGGCAATTTGTGCGGGATCGGTATTGCAGAGGGGTGGGGGGACGGGTATGCTGACCGGCACCACAGAGGAAGGTGTGCCATGCGTAACACCATTGGAACGGTTTTTTGTGTAACGACGTTCGGGGAGTCCCATGGAGCGGGGGTGGGCGCCGTCATTGACGGGTGTCCGGCAAACCTGCCGTTGCAGGCGGATCTTATCCAGATGCAACTGGACCGGCGGCGTCCGGGGCAGAGTTCCGTGACAACCCGGCGCGAGGAAGCTGATCGGGTGGAGATTTTGAGCGGGGTGGAACAGGGCATAACGCTGGGGTCTCCGATAGCCCTGTTGGTCCGCAACCAGGACATGCGGCCGGGTGATTATGCCAGGTTACGGGATATTCCGCGCCCGTCGCATGCGGATTTCACGTATCGGACCAAGTACGGCGTGAGCGCCGGCAGCGGGGGAGGGCGATCGAGCGCCCGGGAGACCGTTGGCCGGGTGGCGGCCGGCGCCGTGGCCCAACACCTGTTGCAGGTGCGTCATTCCATTGAGGTCGTGGCCTGGGTTTCGATGATTGGCGGGGTGACCGCGGCGCCACCGGATCCGCTACTGGTGACCCGGGCCGCGGTGGATGCCAATCCCGTGCGGTGCCCGGATGCGGAGGCCGCACGCCGGATGCAGGAGCTTGTGGAATCCGCCGGCGCGGAAGGTGATTCGGTGGGAGGGATTGTGACGTGCGTATGCCGGGGGGTACCCGTGGGGTGGGGGGAACCGGTGTTTGGCAAGGCCAATGCCCGCCTGGCAGGCGCCATGATGTCGATACCGGCGGCCAAGGGCTTTGATGTCGGATCGGGATTTGCCGCTGCCGCCATGCGGGGGTCTGCGCATAATGATCCGTTTATCCTCAAGGGTGGTCACCTCGGCACGGCGACAAACCGGAGCGGGGGCATCCAGGGCGGGATTACCAACGGGGAGCCGATGGTGTTCCGGGTGGCATTCAAGCCCACCGCCACGATCCGGAAGGAACAGCAGACGGTTGATTTCAACGGGAACCCGGTTGTGCTGGGGGTTCAGGGCCGGCATGATCCCTGTGTGCTGCCGCGGGCGGTGCCGGTGGTGGAAGCCATGGCGGCGCTGGTGCTGGCTGACCTGATGTTGCTCGGGGAGACGGCCGGTTGATGGCGACGCCGGGCACATTTGAATTGCTGGGCCGGGATCCTGCGAGCGGGGCCCGGCGTGGTCGGTTATGGACAGCCCATGGCCCGATCGATACCCCGGCCTTCATGCCGGTGGGAACCCAGGCGACGGTCAAGACGCTGGAACCGCGTGATATGGAATCCATGGGGGTCCAGGTGTTGCTGGGCAACACCTACCACCTGCGCAGCCGGCCGGGGGTGGAGGTCATCAAAGCGTGCGGCGGGCTGCATCGGTTCATGGGATGGAATGGCGCGATCCTGACCGACAGCGGCGGTTACCAGGTGTTCAGCCTGGCCCGGTTGCGGAAAATCACCCCGCAGGGGGTCGAGTTCAGCTCGCATATCGACGGGGAACGTTTCTTCCTGGGGCCCGTTGAGACCATGGAAATCCAGCGTGATTTCGGGTCTGATATCGCCATGGTGCTGGATGTCTGTCCCCCGTTTCCCTGCGACCGAGAAACGGCTTGTCAAGCCGTGGAGACCACCCTACAGTGGGCGATTGCATGTGCCGAACAACCCCGTGCGCCCGGCCAGATGCGGTTTGGAATCGTGCAGGGCGGCGCGGATGCGGCATTGCGTGAACGGTGTGCCCGGGCGTTGACGGGCATGGGGTTTGACGGGTATGCGATCGGGGGGGTGAGTGTCGGGGAACCGGAACCCATCCTGCTCAAGGCGGTACAGGATACGGTGGGGCATTTGCCGGCGGACCGGCCCCGGTATCTGATGGGGGTCGGGCGCATGCCGCAGATGGTCGAGGCCGTGGCACAGGGGGTGGATTTGTTCGATTGCGTGATACCCACCCGCTATGCGCGAAACGGAACGGCCTTTACGCGGCAGGGGCGCCTGCCGTTGCGCGGTTCGGCCTACCGGATGGATACCCGTCCGATCGAGGAAGGGTGTGCGTGTTATGCGTGCCGGACCTTTACCCGGGCGTATATCCGGCACCTGATCAACGTTAACGAGATTTTGGGGATCCGGTTGCTGACCCTGCACAATGTGCATGCGTACCGGGTGTTCATGACCGAGGTACAGGACGCGATACAGAACGGAACGTTCAATGACTTGCGGGCCCGGGTCCCGCGGTATGACCTGGAAGACGAAGCCGGTGAGGAATCGGCCGAAGGGGAGGAATCAAAGTGATGACGGCTTGGACAACGACGATATTAACGATTGCACAGGCGGCTCCGGGCGGGCAGTCCGGCGGCATGTTGGGCATGATGCTGCCCTTGCTGGTGATTTTCGGCATTTTCTATTTCATGTTGATCCGCCCCCAGCAGCGCAAGGACAAGGAACGGCGGGTGATGATTGACACCCTCAAGAGCGGCGCCCGGGTGATCTTCAGCGGCGGCATCATGGGGACGGTCACCAACGTCAAGGACCAGACCTTTGTCATCAAGATTGCCGACAATGTCAAGATCGAGGTGGCCAAGGGGGCGGTTTCGCAGGTGGTTGAAAAAGGCGACAAGGTTGAAGTGGAACCGGCGACCCGTTGAGTTCCGGAAAACCGGCCGATTGAATGCGCCGGGTGGGAGTGTATGACATGGACAAACATGCGTGGTGGAAGTGGTTGATCCTGGCAGCGGCGATTTGCACATCGGTGGCGTTGGTGTATCCGCCGAGCCAGCGGGTCCGGCTGGGCCTGGATCTCAAGGGTGGAACCAGTTTCGTGGTCAAGGTGGCCGACGGGGAGATTCCGGAAACCCTGCGCCGGGATCATCCGGACTGGAATGAGGAGCAGGTCCAGGCCGGTGTCCGGCAGATCCTTGAAGGGGCCCAGGGGCGTGCGTTGGACGTGTTGCGTAACCGGCTGGACAGTCTGGGGGTTGACAACCCGGTGGTGTATCCCGGCAAGGACAACCGGATCACCATTCAACTGCCCGGTGTGGACGAGTTGAAGCGCGGGGATGCCGAACGCAGCATCCTGAGCATTGCCTTCCTCACTTTCCGCATGGTGCATGAACGCAATGACGACTTGATCCGCCAGTTGTTCGGCAAGGGCCAGGCCCCGCGCGGGTTTCGCCTGGTGGCAATCGGCAGCCAGAGCTATTTTGAACGGGACACCGTGTCGGTGAAGGATGCCGAGATGGATGCCGCCTTCTGGAAGGAAATCGGCCGCTTTGAAGTGCCGGACCGTGAATACGAGCTGTTGCTTGAGAAGGAAGAACAAACCGGCCGGATCGTGTATCAACCGTATTTTGTGAAACGCCGGCCGGAGCTGACCGGAGAAAATCTCAAGACCGCGAATGTGGATTACCGGGCCATGGGCCAACCGGTGGTGGACCTCGAGTTTGATTCGCGCGGATCGGCCTTGTTTGCCAATGTCACCCGGGACCATGCGCCGGGAGGTTCCAAGAATCCCAACCTGAACCAAACCCGCCAGCTGGCGATCGTGCTGGACGGCAAGGTGTATTCGGCGCCGG
>MHBQ01000075.1:0-198 GCA_001803315.1 Lentisphaerae bacterium RIFOXYC12_FULL_60_16 | reverse complement strand
CGGGCAGGCGCCTTGCCGGCGCCGCTGGATATTGTTGAGCGCCGGTTCATCGCCCCCACGCTCGGTGCGGACTCGATATCGAGCGGGATCAAGGCGTCGTTGATCGGCGGGGTGTCGGTCGTGATCTTCATGGCGCTCTATTACCTTTTGCCGGGGCTTATTGCGGATCTGGCCCTGTTGCTCAACCTGCTGCTCCTG
>MHBQ01000074.1:394-7273 GCA_001803315.1 Lentisphaerae bacterium RIFOXYC12_FULL_60_16 | reverse complement strand
ATCATCCGGTTCGAGCGGTGACCGGGATGACCGGCCTGTTCAGATTCCTGGCCGTGGCCGGTTGCCTGGCGCTGGTGGGATGGTGCCTGTCAGGGTGCGCAACCTTCTCCGACCCGGACGACTCTGAAATTCCCTGGAATGCACCCCAGCCATGGGAAGGCAACCTGATGCACGGCATGGGTGGCATGGGGCAATTTTAAACACCCTTCGAAAAGGTAGGGCGCTTTCGCCGAAAGCGCCGCGGACGGCTCGGCGAGCCGTCCCTACCGTGACGTGAGCATATGTCGATCCGGCGCTGGACAGCGTCAGGCAATCAGCGTTTCGGCAATCTGGATGGCATTCTGTGCGGCGCCCTTCCAGATGTTGTCGCCGGCCACGAACAGCGCCATGCCGTTGTCCACACTGGCGTCCAGCCGGATCCGGCCGACCAGCACCTCATACGAGCCGGAAGCCTGGACCGGCATCGGATAGATCGCCTTGCTCGCGTCGTCCATGACCTTGACGCCGGGAGTTGCCGCGAGTATTTCGCGGGCCCGTGCAACGGTCAACGGTCGGTTGAGCTCGACGAACAGTGCTTCGCTGTGGCCGTTGAAGACGGGGACCCGTACGCAGGTCGCGGTGACCCGGATGGAGGCGTCGCCCAGGATCTTGTGGGTTTCGCGGCGCATCTTGGATTCCTCGGTGGTCTCGCCGGAGTCATCCTTGACGCTTCCGATCTGGGGCAGGACATTGAACGCGATGGGGTGGGGATACGCCTCATGCTGGAGCGGTTTCCCGGCCACCCAGTCCCGAACCTGGTTTTCCAGTTCCCGGATGGCGCCGCTGCCGGTGCCGGACACCGCCTGATAGGTGCTGGCCACGAACCGGCGGATGCCGGCGGCGCGGTGCAGGGGCGCCAGCGCCATCAGGGCGATGATGGTACTGCAGTTTGGGTTTGCGATGAAACCCTGGTGCTGTTTGAGTGCGTCGGGGTTGATTTCCGGTATCACCAGCGGGACCCGTGGGTCCATGCGGAAATCATCCCCGTTATCGATCACCACGCACCCGTGCTTGACGGCCTCCCACCCGAGGGTCTGGGAGGCGCCCTTGGACCCCTCGGTTCCTGCAAAGAAGGCGAAATCCATCCCCTTGAAGGCATCGGCAGACGCCATCTTGACCGGGTAGGATTCCCCGTCGATCACCTCGGTCCGTTCACTCCGGGCCAGGATGGTCAGGGACTTGACCGGGAATTTCCGCTGTTTGAGCAGACGGATCATTTCGGTTCCGACCGCGCCGATACCCACCACTGCACAATGGTACTGTTTCATCGTTGAATCCCGCTGTTGCTTCGACCGTTTGGTAATCAGCCGGCCACCCGTTCAGCGACCAGGTCGCCGACCTGGGAGGTGGAATATCCCATTTTTCCTGCTGCGAGGCTCTTGAGCTTGTGTGCCGTGACGTCCATGACCGCCTGTTCGATGGTCTGTGCCGCCTGTTTCTGGCCGAGCGTGTCCAGCATCATCATGCCGGCGCACACGGCGGCCAGCGGGTTGATCACGCCCTGGCCGGTATACTTGGGCGCTGATCCGCCGATCGGCTCGAACATGCTCACGCCTTCCGGGTTGATGTTGCCGCCGGCGGCGATGCCCATGCCGCCCTGGGTGATCGCCCCGAGGTCCGTGATGATATCGCCGAACATGTTGCCGGTCACGATCACATCGAACCATTCCGGGTTTTTGACCATCCACATGCAGGTGGCATCCACGTGGTAATATTCCCGCTTGATGTCGGGAAATTCCTTTGCGCCCATCTCATGGAAGACGCGTTCCCACAGGTCGTACACAAAGGTGAGTACGTTGGTCTTGCCGCACAGTGCCAGGGTCTTTTTCCTGCCGCGCGCACGGGTGTATTCAAAGGCATAGCGGAGTGCGCGTGCCACCTGATGGTACGAATACACGCTGGTCTGGATGGCCACTTCATGCGGGGTGCCCTTCATGGAGAACCCGCCGGCGCCGGTATAGAGGTCGCCGGTGTTCTCGCGGACGACCACGTAATCGATGTCGGCCGGGCCCTTGTTGCGGAGCGGGGTTTCCACGCCGGGATACAGCTTGACCGGGCGCAGGTTGATGTACTGGTCAAGGTCGAACCGGAGCCGCAGCAGGATGCCTTTTTCCAGGATGCCGGGCTTTACGTCGGGATGCCCGATGGCGCCCAGCAGGATGGAATCGAATTTCCGGAGTTCATCCACGGCCGAGTCGGGAATCACTTCGTGGGTTCGGAGATAGCGGGCTCCGCCGAAATCGAAATCCGTCAAATCCAGTTTGAAGTTGAACCGTTTGGCTGCAACCTTCAGCACCTTGACGGCCTCAGCCGTGCATTCCGGTCCGGTTCCATCCCCGCCGATTACTGCAATACGATATGACTGTTTGCTCATGGTTCCCTTCCTGTCCGGTCCGATCGGGTTTGCCGGCTCATCAAGCCGGTACCCTTCGGTTGTCGGAGCGGAAACTGTAATGAGCCGGCCGCATGACGTCAAGGGGAACGGGACGGGGTGTCAACGGGAGGGGGAAGTATTCAGTTTTCAGAGGACAGTATTCAGATGGGAAATTTTCGGGAATCATGAGGTGTGAAGCGCCCTGTCGCCGTCTGGTCCAGGGTGGTAAGAGTTTGACAGGATACACAGGATGGGGATGAGAGATTTACGGGATGGGAGGAAAATTTTCTTCTTCCTTCCCCTTGGGGGTATCCTCACCATACCCCCTATATAAAGGGGGTATTGGAGAAAATGGGGAAATCGCGTCTAGCGGTGAAATAAAAAGTCTCCGGCGACTATATTTTCACTATTGACGTTCCGGTCGTTTTTGAATAAACAGTGCCCCAGTAAATCAATGATAAGTGCAGACCAGTCAAGTGTTGGTCCGGTAAACCGGACACAAAAGCGTACGCAGCGGACCCGGAAGCGCCTGTTGCAGTCGGCGCTTTTGTTGTTTGCCGAGCGTGGGGTGGATGCCACCACGATCGAAGATATCACCGAGCGTGCGGATCTTGGCAAGGGTACCTTCTACAAGCATTTCCGGAGCAAGTCGGATGTGGTCGTGGTGTTGATGCGGGAGGCGGTCAACACCCTGACGGTGATGATGCGTGAACAATGGGGCCAGCCGCGTCAGCTCAGTGAATCGCTCGACAGCTTGTTCAAGGTGCATCGCGCATTCAGCATGGCGCAGCGGGATGCTTTCCTGTTATTTTTTCACGGGCGTCTGTTTCTCCAGTTGCAGAAATCGGATGCGCAGGGGTTGGAACAGCCGTTTGTTGAATACCTGGCGGATGTGGATCGGCGGTTGAAGCCGTTTCTCGCCGTGACCCCCGACGGGGTGCGCCGCCTGGTGTGTGCGTTGATCGGTTCGGTATCCGGTTGGCTGGCGATGGCCATGCTGGGTCAGAATGGTGGTGGTGCGGATCGCAACGATATGGCGGCCCAGCAGGCCTTCCTGTCGCGTGCCACGGCCTTCCTGGGAGATCGTGACAGGGAACAACATGCAGCACCCGTACCCGTGGCGGAACCAACCGTCGCGGGACTGGAAAGGAGATAGGGAACATGCAGCACGCGACTTCACCTGAAGGTGAGAATTCGTGCGACCAACCTCCGCCGAGTAGCACCCTGACCGTGGAGCAGAATCCGTCGACCGGTGTTCTGTCATCCGTGGCGGCGCGGCTTCCCGAGGTGGCGGATTGGAGCGACTGGCGTTGGCAGGTCCGCAACCGGGTTCGCCGGGTTTCCCAGCTTAAGACCCTGTTTCCCGATCTTGATATTGCCGGGGTGGCCGAAGCCACTGCCCGGTTCCCGATGGCCATCACGCCGTATTATGCTTCCTTGATCCAGCGGTGCGACAACACGGATCCGATTTTCCGGATGAGTGTCCCGCAGATGGAGGAATTGATCGAGCCGGTCTGCCTGTCGGACGATCCGCTCGAAGAGGATGCGGACATGCCGATCCCGGGCCTGGTGCACCGGTACACGGACCGTGCCCTCCTGATCGCCACCACGATGTGTTCGATGTATTGCCGGCACTGCACGCGCAAGCGGGTGGCGGGACACCGCGAAAGCGGGATCACGCCCGCGCGCCTCAAGCAGGTCACGCGCTACCTGACCGAGCATCCTGAAATCCACGATGTCATCGTGTCCGGTGGTGATCCGTTCACCCTGCCGACCCAGGCGCTTGAATCCATCCTGTCGGCGATCCGGAGCGTGCCGACGGTGGACATCATCCGTGTAGGCACGCGCACGCCGGTGGTGATGCCGATGCGCATCACCGATGAACTGGTGACCATGCTGCGCCGGTATCACCCGGTGTATGTGAACACGCATTTCAACCATCCGGCGGAACTGACGCCGGCGGCGGTGGAGGCCTGTACCCGCCTGGCGGATGCCGGCATTCCGATGGGCAACCAGACCGTGTTGCTGAAGGGTGTCAACGATGACCCCGTGGTCATGGAAACCCTGTGCCGGGGCCTGGTGCGGATGCGGGTGCGCCCGTACTATATGTTCCAGTGCGACCTGGTGCGCGGCGTGGAGCACTTCCGGACGCCGTTGACGCGCGGCATCGAGATCATGGAATACCTGCGCGGCCGGTTGAGCGGCCTGGCCATACCGTCCTTCGTGGTGGATGCACCCCACGGAGGCGGAAAAATCCCGGTCAGCCCGAACTACATCGTGTCGATGAGCCCCACGCATACCGTGTTGCGTAATTTCGAAGGGATGCTGGTGGCCTATCCGGAGCCCGGGTTGCATGGCCGGGGCGGGACCGTCGGACGCCAGGCGTCCGACGAATCGGCGCCGGGCGTATGGGAGTTGTCGTCGGGGAACTATTCCAAGATCCAGCCGCAAAACACCGTGCGGCATGCCCGGCGACAGCGGGGAATCCCCGAACAACGGCAGGGCGAACTCACCCTTTGACGGCGCGCAGGCGTCGGACAGGGTTGCGGGATCGGGCCAGGCCGGAAATGGATGCGGGCATGAAGCGAATGCATATCGGGCTGGTCTACGATCTACGTTCGGATTACCTGGCCGAGGGGTATACCGAGGAACAGGTGGCGGAATTCGATTTCGACGCCACCCTGGACGCCCTCGAGAAGGGAATCCGCTCCCTGGGATACCGAACCGACCGGATCGGCCATGCCCGCGCCCTGTGCAGTCGCCTGGTCAAGGGGGACCGGTGGGATCTGGTCTTTACCATTGCCGAGGGCGTGCAGGGGCGGAGCCGTGAAGCCCAGGTTCCCTGCCTGCTGGAGCTCTACGGCATTCCCTACACCTTCTCGGACCCGCTGACGTGCGCCATCACGCTGGACAAGGCCGCCACCAAGCGGCTGGTCCAGGCCGCCGGTCTGCCGACGCCGGCATTTGCCGTGATCGCGAAACCGGCTGATTGTGCCGGAGTGCGCCTGCGCTACCCATTGTTTGCCAAACCGCTGGCGGAGGGAACCGGCAAGGGCGTCGACACCGCCTCGCGGATCGACACGCCGCAGGCGCTGTTGTCCGTGTGCCGCCGGCTGATCCGGCGGTTTGCCCAGCCGGTGCTGGTGGAGGAATATTTGCCGGGCCGGGAATTCACCACCGCGGTGCTCGGGACCGGCGCCGCCGCCCGGGTGCTGGGCACAATGGAGGTGCGCATCAAGGCCGACACACCCACCCGCGATTACTCGTACGCGATCAAGGAACAATGCGAGCAATACGTTGAGTATGGCCCCCCGGAACATGGCACCCTGCGCCGCAAGGTGGAAGCCCTGGCACTGGCGGCACACCGCGCGCTGGAATGCCGGGATGCCTCCCGGTCGGATGTCCGCCTGGACCACCGCGGCCGGCCGTCGTTCATGGAAATCAACCCGCTGCCCGGTCTGCACCCCCAGCATTCGGACCTGCCGATGATTGCAACCCAGGAAGGCATGCGGTACCGGGAACTGCTGGCCCGTATCATCGGCAGTGCGGTACGCCGCTACGGGCTGCGTTAAGACGACAACCGGAAGAATGGGGAACCGGAACATGGATCCGCTGGTCAGCGTACTGATTTTATACAACGAGCCTCAACCCGCGGTGGATTACGCATCCCGTGTCGGACTCGAATCGGACGAAAGCGTCCTCGACGAGGTCCATGTCGTCGGCGAGGCGCTGGACAAGCTGGGGATCCCCTGGCGGAGCGCCGGCATCCTCGTGCTCAAGGATATACCCAGCCTGCTCAACGGCAGCCCGGAACCCATCGTGTTCAACCTGGTCGAGGGGCTCGGCGGCGATGTGCATGCGGTCAACAGCGTGCCCGCGGTATGCGAGGCCATGGGCCGCTCCTGCACGGGTGAAAGCTCCGCCTGTTTTGAATTCACCCATAACAAGTGGCTGTGCAAGCACCTGCTGCGTGCCTACGGGGTGGTGGTCCCGTCCGGCTGCATTGTGCCGGTCGGTGTGGAACCGGACCCGGCCCGCCTGCCGCCGGGTCCCTGGTTCATCAAGCCGGTCCAGGCCGACGCCAGCGAGGGAATCGAACCGTCCTCGATGGTGGCCCTGTCCGCCACCGCTTCCATTCCCGAGGTGGTGCGCAAGATCCATACGATGTTCCAGGTGCCGGCACTGATCGAGCAATACATCGACGGCCGCGAAATCAATGTGTCGATTCTGCGCGAAGGTGGTTCGGTCCGGATCATGCCTCTGGCGGAAATCGATTTCGGGGCGTTTCCTGCCGGTCAGCCCCGGATCGTGGACTATTCCGCCAAGTGGTTGAAGGATTCCTTCCAGTACCAGAACACGCCGCGCAAGGTGCCGGCCGACCTGCCCCCGGCGGTGGCCGACCGGATCCGCGAACAAGCCCTGATGGCCTGGCAGGCGGTCGAGGCGCGCGATTACGCGCGGGTGGA
>MHBQ01000074.1:0-380 GCA_001803315.1 Lentisphaerae bacterium RIFOXYC12_FULL_60_16 | reverse complement strand
AGGCGCGCGATTACGCGCGGGTGGACATGCGGCTCAACGCGGACCTGGAACCCTTCGTGCTGGAGATCAACGCCAACCCCGACATCTCCCTTGATGCCGGGTTTGCCGCCGCGCTCAAGGCCGGCCGCATTCCCTATGAGCGGTTCGTCAAGGCAGTGGTGGAAAATGCCTGGTCGCGGTTCGAGCTCCGGAAAAAGCATGTCCGCCGGTCCCGCCGGCGGACCCGTACGGCGGGCGGCCCCGAGGATATCCGGTGGACCGTGAACGAGGACCGGGATGCCATCCTCAAGCTGATCACGGATACCAACGTGTTCCGGCCCGATGAGATCGTCATTGCCGAGGAAGTGCTGGACGATGCCCTGGTCCGCGGTGAGAACGGA
>MHBQ01000073.1 GCA_001803315.1 Lentisphaerae bacterium RIFOXYC12_FULL_60_16 | reverse complement strand
TGTTAAGCCCGAATGACCGCTGGGGCGGACCCTTTGTAAATCTCGTACGGTTATCACTGGTTTTTGCCCGTGAATCACAGTCCCGGGGCGGTGTCCTTGTCCACGGGGCGCTCGCGGTGCGGGATGGCAGGGGGGTGATCCTCGCGGCGCCGGGCGGGACCGGTAAAACCACGGCCAGCAACCGACTCCCGGCTCCGTGGCATTCGCTGTCCGACGATACCACCCTGGTGGTGCGGGATCCGCACGGCGCCTATTGGGCCCACCCCTGGCCGACTTGGAGCCGTTTCCATGCGGGCGGTCCCGGTGGCGTTTGGGACGTGCAGAACCCGGTGCCGCTCCGGGGCATTTTTCTCCTGTCCCGGGCCGACAAGGACCGGGCGGAACGTATCGGGCCCGGGCAGGCGGTCAGCCTCCTGATAGAGTGCGTTCGACAGGCATCCATGTTCATGCCCGCGGGACTGCGCAAGGATGAACTCCGCGCCTTGTACCAGGAACGGTTCGACAACCTTTGTACCCTGGCCCGGGTGATCCCCACACACCTGCTGCACATCAGCCTGACCGGCGCCTTCTGGCAGGCGCTTGAGCAGGCGCTTGAAACCGGCTGCGATACCGCGCCGGGAAAACCTGAACCGGCCAAACCTTCGCCACAAGCCGGATGATGCGGCGTATTTATGCGTAACCTGGCCATAGCGATTAAACTGAAATTCAAGCATTTCCTGATGCTGGGCCGCGCTTTGAACTTTGTCTGGCAGAGCGCGAAACACTGGACCCTGGTGAACGGGGCGCTCCTGGTAATCCAGGGCCTGTTACCCTTGCTCCAGTTATATTTCATGAAGCTCATCGTGGACGCCGTGACGGCCGGATTTTCGGCTCCCGACAAGGGGCTCGCGCTGCGCCGGGTCCTGCTGCTCGTCGGCGGGATGGCGGCAACCGCTTTGTTTACCTCCATCATGCGGTCGATTGCAGGGCTGGTCACCGAATGGCAGTCCTATATCGTCACCGATCACATGAATGACCTCCTGCTGGCCAAGTCCGTCGAGGTGGATCTGGAATACTATGAGAGCCCGAAATATTACGACACCCTGCATCGCGCCCAACGCGAAGCGCCCTCCCGCCCGGTCAGCATCGTGAACCGTTTGACGCAAATCGGCCAGAGCGGGGTATCCCTGGTGGCAATCGCCGGCCTCCTGGTATCCTTCCACTGGATCATCGCAACCCTGCTGTTCATGGCCGTCCTGTCCGGCACCCTCCTCCGATTGCGATATGTCGGCAAACAATATCGATGGCAATGCGAACAAACCTCCCTGGAACGACACGCCACCTATTTCAACTGGGTACTCACCGACCTTACCCACGCCAAGGAGGTCCGCCTGTTTGATCTTGGCCCACTTTTCCTGGATCGGTTCCGCGCGATCAGGCGGCAACTCCGCACGGGACGGCTGGCCATCACGCGCAGGCGGTCGATGGCCGAGTTTGCGGCGCAGGCCATTGCCACCGCTTCCATTTACGGTTCGTTTGCCTACGTGGTATGGCAGGCGGCGCGGGCAACCATCACGGTGGGGGATCTGGTCATGTATTTCCAGGCTTTTACCCGCGTGCAGGGGTTTCTTCAGAGCATGCTGGGCAGCCTGGCCGGTCTGTATGAGGACAACTTGTTTCTCGCCAATCTCTACGAGTTCCTCGATCTGAAACCCACGGTCGTCGAACCGGTTCCCGCCAAACCGGTGCCCCACCCCATGCAACAGGGAATCCAGCTGGACCATGTGAGCTTCCAATATCCCGGAGGATCGCGACATGCGCTGGAGGACATCTCCCTGACCATCCACCCCGGGGAAGTGGTGGCCCTGGTGGGCGAGAACGGCTCGGGCAAGACCACCCTGATCAAGTTATTATGCCGCCTGTACGATCCAACGTGCGGCGCCATCACCCTCGACGGCGTGGATCTGCGCCAGTTGAGTTCCCGGGCGTTGCGTCGGGAAATCGCGGTTATTTTCCAGGATTATGCCCACTACCACCTGACCGCCAGGGAAAATATATGGCTCGGAAACACGGCCATCCCGCCCAACGACGATCGCATACAGGCCTCGGCGCAATACGCAGGCGCTGATGACGTCATCCGAAGGTTGCCGCATGGGTATGACACGATCCTGGGCAAACGCTTCGAGGACGGGGAGGAACTGAGCATAGGCGAGTGGCAGAAAGTGGCCCTGGCCCGCGCTTTCATGCGCGATGCCCAACTGGTCATCCTCGACGAACCGACCAGTTCAATGGATGCCAGGGCGGAATATAATGTCTTTCAGAATTTCCGCCGCCTGGTCGCCGGTCGGTCGGCCATCGTGATCAGCCACCGTTTTTCGACCGTCCGGATGGCGGATTGCATCTATATGCTGAAGCAGGGACGTATCGTCGAAGGCGGTTCCCATGAAACACTCCTCAACTCAGGCGGATCCTATGCCAAACTGTTTAACATGCAGGCCCGGCATTACCGGTGAAGACGCCCGGCCCCGGGAGGATGCATCGGAGCCTGCGCGTCTCGACCAACTGCTCCTGGATATCCTGCGCGAGCATCCGGCACACGACCCGGTTGGCGGATTCAGCCCGCTGACGGCGCGCGATTGGGAGGATCTGGTCCGGCAATCCGCCCGGCACCATATATCCCCCCTGCTCTACCACCGCCTTCGCACCGGCCATCCCGAGCTGCCGGTTCCGCCCGCCATAACCAACGCCTTGCGTCAGGCCTGTCTCGATAATGCAGCCAGGAACCTGAGGCTCTTCCATAACCTGGCCACGGTCCTGCAACGCCTGCACGATGATTCTATACCGGTGATCGCACTGAAGGGCGCCCATCTGGCCGCACTGGTCTACGGCAGTCCCTCCCTCCGGTTCATGGGTGATCTTGATCTTCTGGTAAAGCTGGAGGACGTGCCCCGGGTTGACAGGCTGCTGCTTGCGCTGGGCTGCCAACCCACCATCCAGAACCGGATCGTGGGCGGGGATATCCAGGAATTTGTCTACCTGATGCCGAAACGCGATGTCTGCCTGGAAATCCACTGGAACATTCTGTCGTCCGAATTCCCGTTCACCATCGATACGGCCGGGCACTGGGAACGTTCGAGACCGGCCCGTATTGCCGGCGTTGATACCGCGGTGCTGTGTCCGGAAGATCTTTTCCTGCATCTCTGCCTGCATGCCGGCTGCACCCATGGCTATGAACCCGGCCTGAAACTTTTTTGCGATATCGCCGAACTCCTCCGGCAGGATCCCGGCCTCGATTGGGATCTCGTGGTGCGTCTCACCCGCGAAGCGGGGGCTGGAAAATGTGTTTACCTCACGCTGATGCTTACCCGCGAGTTCCTGGGCATAACCGTGCCGGAACCGGTGATGAAGGCCCTGAATCCCGGCGTTGGCACGGAACGTTTCCAGGCGCTGGCACGGGATCAGGTCTTCTCCCGGAAACCGCGGAATGGTCAACCCTTGTCGATGTGGCCCGCCGTCGCCCGGTTCTGGGGGACCACCCGGCTTCGCGACAAGGCCGCGCTCTTCTGCAAGGGGTTCTTTCTTCCACGCGAATCGATGGCACGTTTGTATCCCGCCCCCGCCAATTCCCTGCGCATCTACGGCTACTATGTCGTGCGCTTGCGGGACATCCTCCACACCTACGGCCCCGATGTCTGGCGATGGTTGCGCGGCCACCCGGATATACGGGCGGTCGCCGACGAGGGAAACCAGCTCACCACGCTCAAGGACTGGCTGATGGCACCCTGACCCCCGCTACACCGGCAACCCACCCGTAGGGTTATACCCCATCGCCCGGTGGCGATTCTTGGCGTATCGTGGGGATTGCTCGAAGACAAGGACGAAAGGAAGGTCAGCATGAAGCGGATCGGAATCATGACATTGGTGATCATCGGACTAATCGCCGGCGCGCAGGTGCTCCAGGCTGAAACGGGGAATCGGCTGGGGGTGGGCGTCAACTACTGGAAGATGCTGGACGATGTCGACGACGACCGTTTCGACGAGAACGGCCTGTCCTGGCTGGTGACCTACCAGCACGAACTCGCCGCCCTCCTGAAACTTGAAGTCGATCTTGAAGTGTTCCCGGACGACTTCCTGGGCATGAACGACACCGCCTACGCACCGGAAGCCTATCTGGTGCTGGGGTCGGCCATTTACGCCGCCGTCGGGGTCGGGATCCTCTACGCAGACGGTGATTTTGCCGATGATCCGTTCTACGCACTGCGGGCGGGTCTCGATCTGGAAATCCTTTCGGATATCTACCTTGACCTGAACGTCAATTACCGGTTCGCGGAATGGACCAACGCGGATGACATGGCCGATGACATCGACGGCGACACCCTGACGCTGGGCGCAGCGCTGCGTTTTGCGTTTTAAACCCACGTGACAATATTTTCGGGGATGTCATGCGTGTTTGCTTTCTGACCGGCCTCATCGGGCGTGTGCCCGCGCCGGTCGGAAAGCCGTTTGGAGTTGAAGAGCGGGAGGAATCACCATGGGTTTCGTCATTTCCATACTGGTTGTGGTCATTCTGGTCATTGTCATCATGCGAATCGCCTGAACGCGATGTCGTCGCAGGCTGTCCCGACAATTCACAAGATGCAGTTGGAGGTCACCCGGCTTTCAAAACGCTATCCGGGAAACCGGGGGCTTTTCCCGACGAGTTTCGCGGTTGGACCCGGCGCGTTAGTCGCCCTGGTCGGACCCAACGGCGCCGGCAAATCGACCTTGCTCAAGCTCCTGGCAAACTGGCTGGTCCCGGACAGCGGACAGGTCACGATCCAGGGGGTGGAGCTCCGGGATCGATTGGCCATGGTCCGGAAAGTCGGGTTTGTCCCCGAAACACCCAATCTTCACGAGGCCTTTTCCGTCAACTATAACTTCTTTCTTTTCGCCCGCCTGTTCGGCGTGCCCGCTTCACGGGTTGACGATACCCTGGAGACATTGAAGCTCCTGCCCTATCGCCACAGCACGGTGCGGACGCTCTCCAAGGGGCTGAAACAGCGGGTCAACATCGGACGTTCACTCATCACGGATCCCCCGGTGCTGCTGCTCGACGAGCCGACAGCCGCCCTGGACTTTGAAGCCATGGAGGATATCCACCACCTGTTCCACCAGGTCCAGGCACGGGGAACCACCATCCTGTTCTCGTCCCACCGGCCGGAGGAAATCAAGTCCCTGGCCACGCGCATACTCGCGCTGCACAGCGGGATGATGGTGTTCGATGGGGATCCCGATGCATTTTTCCAGTCTTCCTGCCACCGGACAATGGGCGCATGATCCGCAACGTCATCATCCTGCTGGCACATGACCTGGCCGTCGGCATCAAGAACAAGACCCTTTACCTTATCCTCGGCATTCCCCTGTTTGTATATGTGACGTTGACGTTCCTCGATCCGGCCGACACATCCCCGGTCCCGGCAACGATCGCGCTGCTTGAATCCGAATCGTATGAGCCGGTCCTGCTCGACAGCATCCGGCGGGCTTCCGGTGCGTTCGTGGTGCACGGGGCGCCGGATGAAACGGTTGCCATGCGCTGGCTCAAGGACCGCCGGATCGATGGAATCCTGACGCCGGCCGGCGATACGCCGCAACTTCGATTAACCGTCGTCCGGCTGGCATCCGCAGAGACCCTGAATATCCTGCACCAGCTTGCCACCCTCCAGGACGCGGTGGAAAACAATCCCCCGGGATGGATCGCGGCCGTTCAAGCTCTTCAAACCGGCTCGATCAAGCAACAGACCCTGCCGACCTGGATCCTGATGATGGTCCTGCTGGTCAGTTTCATCGTACTCCCGGCCCAGGTTGGCGAGGAAAAGGAGAAACAACTGCTCACGGGATGGATGCAAACGCCTGTCCGTGAGAGCGACTGGCTGGCCGCAAAGCTCGCCTACGGGATGGCGCTGATCCTCGTTTCCGTGGTGTTGCTCCAGTGGATGAGCGGAACATCCGCCGGTACGCACGGCATGCGGTATCTCGCGATGCTGGTCGCCGGCTGCTTCTGCTTTGGATCACTGGGTATCACCATTGGACTGTTGTGCCGCAACCAGGCCAGCGCGCGGACGCTGGGCATCCTGTGTTACCTCCCCCTATTGCTTCCCGCCGCCCTGTCCGACATGTCCCGGGACATGCGGAACCTTGCGCCCTGGGGTCTTTCGTATCATTTCTATGAACCGGTCCGGTCCCTGCTGTTGGAGGACGGTGTATCGGCGGCCTGCTTTACGCGATCCGGGGCAAGTCTCGTGGCGATCGGCCTGCTGGCGTGTCTGGTTTCGCACTGGTTGATCCGGAAACGTTGGTTGATGTGACCGGAATTTTGCCCGGGAAGGGATACGAACCGGCCAGGTCGCTGGTCTGGCTGGTTTCAAAGATCTCCCGGAACAATTCGTGGTGCTGCTTGAACACCTTGAGCACGACCGGGTCAAAATGTTCCGGCCGGGTACGGCCATCACCCTGCGTCATGATGTCCACGGTCTTGGGATGGTCGAAGGCGGGCTTGTAGGGCCGCTTGCTCCGTAGCGCGTCGTAAACGTCGCACACGTTCACCACGCGCGCCATCAGGGGTATTTCCTCCCCCTGCTTGCCGACCGGATACCCCCCGCCATCCCACCGCTCATGGTGATTGAGTGCAATTTCAGCGGCCATCTTGAGATACGGCGACTTGCTGTTGCTGAGAATGCCGGCTCCCATGGTGGTATGTCCCTTCATGACCTCCCACTCTTCCGGCGTAAATCCGCCCGGCTTCAGCAGAATATGGTCCGGGATGCCGATCTTGCCGATATCGTGCATCGGGCTCGCGAAGAAGATCGTGTCGACAAACGCTTCATCCCGACCCATCGCACGTGCCAGTTCACGGCAATAGTAACTGATGCGTTGTACATGCGCGCCGGTATCCTCATCCT
>MHBQ01000072.1:3618-6951 GCA_001803315.1 Lentisphaerae bacterium RIFOXYC12_FULL_60_16 | reverse complement strand
AAATTCCATCACGGCGCACTGCATGCCCAGGCAGATGCCGAAAAAGGGAATCCGCTGTTCCCGCGCATACCGGATGGCCTGGATCTTGCCCTCAATGCCACGGTCCCCAAACCCGCCCGGCACCAGCACACCAGCCACCCCGCTCAACAGCGTTTCAACCCCCTGCTGCTCAATATCCTGCGATTCCACCATGCGAATGCGGATCTTCACCCCGTTGGCGATGCCCCCATGCACCAGGGCCTCGTAAATGCTCTTGTAGGCGTCCTGCAACCCGATGTATTTGCCCACCACCGCGATCTCCACCTCGCCATGCGGCGGCGTGATCAGGGTCTTGAGCATGGATTCCCAGTCGGACAGGTCGATCCGGTTGACATGCAGGTTCAGCTTCTCCATCAGGTACACATCCAGGTCCTGGCGCGCAAGGTCCATCGGTACCTCGTAGATGGAATGGGCCACGTCCTGTTCCTCGATCACCAGGTTGTTGTCCACGTTGCAGAACATGGCCAGCTTTTCGCGATGTTCGCGGCCCAGCGGCTGCTCGCACCGGCAGACCAGGATGTCGGGAATGATCCCGATGGTCCGCAAAATGCCCACCGACTGCTGGGAGGGCTTGGTCTTGAGCTCCTTGGCCGCCTTGATGTACGGCACCAGGGTGACATGCAGGAACACGCCGTTCTCGCGTCCGACCTCATGCCGGAACTGGCGGATCGCCTCCAGGAACGGCAGCGACTCGATGTCACCCACCGTCCCGCCGATCTCGTTGATCACGATGTCCACATCGTCCCCGTCCATCGCGGCGATGGCCCGCTTGATCTCGTCGGTCACGTGCGGGATCACCTGCACGGTCTTGCCCAGGTACCCGCCCTCACGCTCACGGGAAATCACCGACCGGTAGATCCGGCCGGCCGTAAAATTGCTTTCCTTGGTGCAGGCGATGCCGCTGAACCGCTCGTAATGACCCAGGTCCAGGTCCGTCTCGGCGCCATCAACCGTCACGTAGACCTCGCCATGCTGGTACGGCGACATGGTGCCGGGATCCACGTTGAGGTACGGATCCATCTTCTGCAGGCGCACCCGGTACCCGCGCCGCTTGAGCAGCAGGGCCACGGAAGCCGACGTCAACCCCTTGCCGAGGGAGGAAACCACCCCGCCCGTCACGAATATGTGCTTGGTCATACTGTCCCTTTCCGGACCGGCAGATCCCCGAACGACAACTGTCCCGTTTCCAATCCCAGCTTGCCCGACGCTTCGTCCACGGGAATCCGGTAATCCCCCGTGAAACACGCCGTGCAGAAATTCCCCCGGCAGGCAAAGGGCGACAACAACCCGTCCACGCTCAGGTAGCCCAGGCTGTCAGCCCCGATAAATGTCCGGATCTCATCGATCCCGCGCTGCGCGGCGGCCAGCTCCTTCTCCGTGGCAAAATCGATGCCAAAATGACACGGATGGATGGTCGGGGGTGAGGATATCCGCATATGGATCTCGCGGGCGCCGGCATCCCGCAGGGAGGAAACACGCCGCTGGGCGGTCGTCCCGCGCACGATCGAATCGTCCACCACCACCACCCGTTTGCCGTCCACCACCTCGGACAGCACCGACAGCTTGATATCCACCCCCTGCGACCGGGCGTCGGTCTGGGGCATGATGAACGTGCGCCCGACATAATGGTTGCGGATGAACCCGAAGTCCATCGGAATGCCGCTTTTCCGTGAATACCCCAGCGCGGCGGAATTGCCGCTGTCCGGGACGGCAATGACAATGTCGGCATCGACCGGATGCTCCTCGGCCAGCCGCATGCCGTACTGCAAACGAACCTGGTGAACGTTTGAGCCGAACACCCGGCTGTCGGGCCGTGCAAAATACACCACCTCGAACACGCACTGCGACAAGTGGCCGGCCCGCGCATCGGCAAACCGGGTGCTGTGCAGCCCGCCGGCATCGATAATCACCAGTTCGCCGGGCTCCACGTCCCGGACAAATTCCGCGCCTGTCTGCCGGAGTGCGCAGGTTTCGCTGGCCACCACCCAGGCCCCGCCGATACGCCCGATCGACAACGGGCGGAACCCCATCGGATCGCGCGCGGCCATCAGGCAGTCCCGGGTCATCAACAAAAAGGAATAAGCGCCCTTGAGTTCCCCCAATGCACGCCCCACCCGGCCCGGCCGGGTCCGGAACATCGGGTCCGCCAGCAGGTGCACCAGCACCTCGCTGTCGGTGCTGGTCTGAAAAATCGCGCCCGCCTCCTGGTACATGCGGCGCAACCGGGCGGCATTCACCAGGTTGCCGTTGTGCGCCACGGCCCAGATACCGTCCACGCATTCCACCACCAGCGGCTGCACGTTCTGGACCCGGCTCGCGCCGGTGGTGGAATACCGGACATGGCCGATCCCGATCGAGCCCGGCAGGGTGTCCCAGGGCCGCCCGGCAAACACCTCGCTGACCAGCCCCAACCCCTTGGCGGAACTGACCTGGGTCCCGTCGCTGACCACGATGCCGGCGCCTTCCTGGCCGCGATGCTGGAGGGCGAACAACCCCGTGAAAATGAGCGGCGCGGCCGCGGGAACCCCGTAGACTCCGAACAGCCCGCAGTGTTCCAGCGGATGATCGTCCAGGATTCCGCTATTCATGGCCCGTCCTCTTTCTGGCGATATGTGTCGACAACGCTAGCGCGCAAAATCGCGCATAAGCATAGCTGCCCGAAATTCCCGAATCAAGGTTTTTCACTCCGCAAGTACGCATCCACCCCGCGGGCTGCCTTGACCCCGTCCGCCATGGCCCGTACCACCAGCGAGGCACCCTGGGTCATGTCACCGGCAACGAAGATACCGGCCACGCTGGTCATGTGTCCGGCATCACGGCGGATGAACCCACGCTCATCCAGGGCGATGCCCAGCGTCTCGACATACGGGTTTGGACCCGGCCCGACAAATCCCATGGCCAGCAACACGAGGTCAGCCTCCAGCACAAATTCACTCCCGGGCTTTTCACGGGGAACCGGACGCCCCCCTCCCGCCGGGGTAACCCAATCCACTTCCACCCCGTGTACCCGCCGCACCCGGCCATGCTCCCCTTCAAACCGCTGGACGGTCACCGACCAGCGCCGGTGCCCGCCCTCCTGGTGACTGCTGGATTCGCGCAGGATCACCGGCCATTGCGGCCAGGGATTGGATTCCGCCCGCCGGCGGGGAGGTTCCGGCAATATCTCGATCTGCCAGACATCCTTCGCGCCCTGGCGCAGCGCCGTCCCGAGACAGTCGGCGCCGGTATCACCCCCGCCGATCACCACCACCCGGGCCCCGGCCGCCAGGATCGCGGTTTCCGGAGGAATAATCT
>MHBQ01000072.1:0-3612 GCA_001803315.1 Lentisphaerae bacterium RIFOXYC12_FULL_60_16 | reverse complement strand
CAAGCCGGCGGTTCTGCTGGACCAGGTACGGCATGGCAAAATGGATGCCCGCCAGCTCCCGACCGGGCGCCTTCACATCGCGCGGCTCGCGAGCGCCGCCGGTAAGCACCACGGCATCATAACGACTGGCCAGGAACCGGTGGGAAATGTCCCGGCCGATCTCAACCCGCGTCTCGAACCGGACCCCTTCCGCCTCCATCAACTGGAGGCGCCGGTCAATGATCCACTTCTCCAGCTTGAAATCCGGAATCCCGTACCGCAGCACCCCGCCCGGCTTGGGCGCATTCTCGTAGACCGTCACGTGATAGCCGCACCGGTTCAAGGTCTGGGCGACCGCCAGACCCGCCGGGCCCGATCCCACCACGGCCACCTGGCCCGCCCGCCGGACAGCCGGCGGTTCCGGCCGGATGAATCCCCGCTCGAAACCCTTCTCCGCAATGGCCAGTTCAGCCTGGCGGATGGTCACCGGCGCATCGTGCATGCCGGCCACGCATGACCCCTCGCACGGGGCCGGACAAATCCGGCCGGTGAACTCGGGGAACGGGTTCGTCATCGACAGCAGGTCGGCTGCCTCACGCCAGGCGCCTTCATACACCCGGGCATTGAATTCGGGGATCACATTGGCCAGCGGACATCCCGCCCCGTGACAGAACGGGATTCCACAATCCATGCACCGGCTCACCTGGCGATTGAGTTCCTCATCCGTCAGGCGTCGCTCGACGGCATGGAAGTCCTTGAGCCGTTCCTCGCGGGGACGGTATCCCGGATCCTGGCGCGGAACCTCAAGGAAGGCGCGCTCCTTAGTCATGGCCCACCTCCTGTCGTTCCACCGCCACGTCCTCACGGCTCATCTTGCCCAGCACCCGCTTGTATTCGGTCGGGAACACCTTGATAAAGTAGGGTCGGCAATCCGCCCAGTGATCGAGAATCCCGCGCGCCTTGCGGCTCCCGGTATACTGCCAGTGCCGTTCCAGCAGGCCCCGGAGTTCCTCCGCATCGGCGCCCTCACC
Source organism: Lentisphaerae bacterium RIFOXYC12_FULL_60_16 (assembly GCA_001803315.1). Classification (GTDB taxonomy): domain Bacteria; phylum Verrucomicrobiota; class Kiritimatiellia; order UBA8416; family YA12-FULL-60-10; genus YA12-FULL-60-10. The sequence continues at coordinate 2,602 of MHBQ01000072.1, read as the reverse complement.
CACCAGCTCGAGGTCGATCATCTCCAGGTTGCAGTGGTCGTCGAACAGGCCGGTTTCATCGTACACGTAGGCAATCCCACCACTCATCCCGGCCGCAAAATTCACCCCGGTTGACCCGAGCACCACCACCCGTCCCCCCGTCATGTATTCGCACCCGTGGTCGCCCACCCCTTCCACCACCGCCACCGCCCCGCTGTTGCGGATGGCAAACCGCTCACCGGCCCGGCCATGGATGAACACCTCGCCGCCCGTGGCGCCGTACAACAGCACATTGCCCACGATGATGTTCTCCGACGGGTCATAGGCGATGCCGGGCGGCGGCGTCACGATGATCCGCCCGCCCGACAACCCCTTGCCGAGGTAGTCGTTGGCCTCCCCTTCCAGCCGGCAGGTGATGCCGTGCGCCAGGAAGGCGCCGAAACTCTGACCGGCTGCGCCCTGGAACCGCAGGGTGATGGTATCGTCCGGCAACCCCCGGTTGCCGTACCGCCGCGCCACTTGGCTCGACAGGATCGTGCCCACGGTCCGGTTGACATTGCGGATAGACAGGTCCAGCACAACCGGCGTCTGCCGTTCGATGGCGTCCTGCACCTGCGGCAAAATCTGCCAGTCCAGAGCCTGGTCCAGCCCATGTTCCTGCCGGGTCGTACATCGGCGCATGGCCGCATCCGGTTCCGGCGCCTGCAGGATCCGCGACACGTCCACCTGCTGCGCCTTCCAGAACGCGACGGCATCGCGCATTTCCAGCAGGTCCGTCCGTCCCACCAGTTCGTCAACGGTCCGGATCCCCAACCGGGCCATGTAGCCGCGCAATTCCTCCGCAACGAAATGGAAATAATGAACCAGGTGCTCCGGCTTCCCCTGGAACCGCTTGCGCAGTTCCGGGTCCTGCGTGGCCACGCCCACCGGGCAGGTGTTGTTGTGGCACTTGCGCATCATCACGCAACCGCACACGACCAGCGCGGCGGTGGCGAACCCGAACTCCTCCGCCCCCAGCAGGGCGCCCACCAGCACGTCCCACCCGGTGCGCACCTGGCCGTCCACCTGGAGCCGGACCCGGTTGCGCAGACCGTTCCGCACCAGCACCTGCTGGGCTTCGGCCAGCCCGAGTTCCCAGGGTGCACCCGCGTGCTTGATCGACGATAACGGCGAGGCGCCGGTCCCCCCGTCATACCCGCTGATCAGGATCATGTCCGCCCGGCCCTTGGCCACACCCGCCGCGATGGTGCCAACCCCCACCTCCGACACCAGCTTCACCGAGATCCGCGCCTCGGGATTGGCGTTCTTGAGGTCGTAGATCAGCTGGGCAATGTCCTCAATCGAGTAAATGTCATGGTGGGGCGGCGGCGAAATCAACGTCACCCCGGGCGTCGCATGACGGACCCGCGCAATCTCGACGTTGACCTTGTGACCCGGCAAATGCCCGCCTTCACCCGGCTTGGCGCCCTGGGCGATCTTGATCTGCAGTTCACGGGCATTGACCAGGTATTCCGCCGTGACACCAAACCGGCCGGAGGCCACCTGCTTGACCGCACTGCACCGGCTGTCCCCGTTGGGCAGGGGCTGGTAACGGGCGGGATCCTCCCCGCCCTCCCCGCTGTTGCTCATGGCGCCCATGCGGTTCATCGCGATGGCCAGCGTCTCGTGCACTTCGCGGCTCAGGGACCCGAACGACATGGCGCCGGTCGCAAACCGCCGGACAATCGCCGCGGCGGGCTCCACCTGGTCCAGGGGAACCGCGGGGGTCCCGGCCTTGAGCTGGAACAAACTCCGCAGGGTCGTACCCTGCAATTCCTGGCGGTTGATCCGGTCGGCAAATTGCCGGTAGGCATCGGCATCGTGGTTGCGCGCCGCCTGCTGGAGCAGGGTGATGGTCTCCGGGGTCCACATATGCCGCTCGCCGTCCGCACGGTACCGGTACTGGCCGCCCGCGGGCAGCACCGGCGGCTGGCCGGACTCCTGCCCGTAGGCCATGGCATGCCGTACCACGGCTTCGGCGGCAATGCCATCGAGGCCGAGGCCCTCCACCCGGGTGGCCGTCCCGCCGAAATACCGGTCAACCACCGCCCGGTTCAACCCCATCGCTTCAAACACCTGGGCATTCCGGTAACTGCGCAGGGTTGAAATCCCCATCCGCGACATGATTTTCATCAACCCCTGGCACAGGGCCCGGATGTATTGTTCCAAAGCCTTGACAGCTCCGATCGGCCGGTCCAACCGGTTATGGATCGCCTGGTCCGCGATGATCTCAAACGCCAGGTAGGGGTTCACGGCCGAGGCGCCATATCCCAGCAACAGCGCCAGATGCATGACTTCACGGGCTTCGCCGGTCTCGGCAATCAGACCGATCCGCGTCCGCACTCCCTCGCGCACCAGGTGCTGGTTCACCGCCGAAACCGCCAGCAGCATCGGGATCGGCGCCTGGTCGTCCGGAAGATCCCGGTCGGAAATCACCAGAATCCGCGCCCCGCCGGCCACGGCGGTTCGGGCATGCCGGCATAGCTCGTCGAGCGCAGCCTCCATCCCGGCGCCGTCGGCGGCCGGCGGGAACCCGGCCGGCAGGGTCCGGCACTGGAAATCATCCAGGTTGAGGTTGCGGATG